>JAYSYB010000589.1:0-8616 GCA_043716775.1 Rubrivivax sp. | reverse complement strand
CACCCACACCGAATTTTCCGTCGTTGACGGCATGCTGCGCATCAACGCGCTGGCCGCCGCAGCGCGTGCCGACGGCCAGGGTGCGCTGGCGATTTCGGACCTCAACAACCTCTTCGGCACCGTCAAGTTCTACAGCGCTTGCCGCAAAGAAGGCGTCAAGCCCATCATCGGCGTCGACGTACTGATGGAACCCAATGGCGGTGCGCCGGGCGGCGACCGCCAAGCCAGCCGCCTCCTGCTGCTGGTGCAGAACACCGTCGGCTACCTGAACCTGTGCCAACTGCTGGCGCGCGGCTGGGTCAGCAACGCGCAGCGGGCGCAGGCCTGGATCAAGTGGGAATGGCTGCCTGAGCTGGGTGGTGGCCTCATCGCGTTGTCGGGCGGCGACCTGGGGGCCGTCGGCCAGGCTTTGCTGTCGGGCGAGGCTGAACGGGCAGAGGCGCTGGCCCAGCGTCTTGCAGGACTGTTCCCCGGCCGCTTCTACATCGAGCTGCAACGTGCCGGACTGCCTGCGCATGAACCCCATGTGCGCGCGGCGGTGGCTCTGGCCGCGCGGCTGCAATTGCCGGTGGTGGCCACGCATCCGGTGCAGTTTCTGCAGGCCGAGGATTTCGACGCCCACGAGGCGCGCGTCTGCATCGCCGAAGGCGACACGCTGGCCAACCCGCGGCGCGTCAAGCGCTTCACGCCCGACCAGCACTTCAAGACGCAAATGCAGATGGAGACCCTCTTTGCCGACGTGCCGTCTGCACTGTTGAATTCAGTGGAGATTGCGCGCCGGTGCAACCTGACGCTGGTGCTGGACCAGCCGCAGTTGCCGGACTTTCCGACGCCGCTGTTGCCGGGTTCAGTCGATGGCCAGCGCATGCCCATCGAAGCCTACTTCCGGCAGGCTTCGCAAGAAGGGCTGGAGCGACGGCTCACCGCGCTGTACCCCGAGCCGGCACGCCGCGACCAGGAGCGCCCGCGCTACCTGGATCGGCTGGAATTCGAGCTCACCGTCATCATCAAGATGGGCTTCCCCGGCTACTTCCTGATCGTCTCGGACTTCATCATCTGGGCTAAGAGCCATGGCTGCCCGGTGGGGCCGGGGCGCGGGTCCGGTGCGGGTTCGCTGGTGGCCTATTCGCTCTTCATCACCGACCTTGACCCGCTGCTCTACAACCTGCTGTTCGAACGCTTCCTGAACCCCGAGCGCAAGTCGATGCCGGACTTTGACATCGACTTCTGCCAGGCCAACCGTGACCGCGTCATCGGCTATGTCAAGGACAAGTACGGCCGCGATGCAGTGAGCCAGATCGCCACTTTTGGCACCATGGCCAGCAAGGCTGCGCTGCGAGACGTAGGCCGTGTGCTGGGCATGGGCTATGGGCACGTCGACAGCGTCGCCAAGCTGGTGCCCGGTTTGCCGGGTAGGACCTACACGCTGGCACCTGTTCCAAAACCCCCCGCTGAACCCGACCCTGGCGTGATCTACGTGCGCAAAGAAGTGCCGGAACTGGAACAGCGCGAAAAAGCCGAGGAAGAAGTGGCCGAACTGCTGGCCCTGGCCACGCGCGTGGAGGGCCTTGTGCGCAACATCGGCATGCACGCCGGGGGTGTGCTGATTGCGCCGGGCAAGATCACCGATTTTTGTCCTCTCTATCAACAGCCCGGCAGCGACAGCGCCGTGAGCCAGTTCGACAAGGACGACGTCGAAGCCATTGGTCTGGTCAAGTTCGACTTTTTGGGCCTGGCGACGCTGACGATCCTGGAGCAGGCCAAGGACACCATCCGCGCGCGCCGCCCCGGCCGTGCCGACTTTGCCTTTGAGAACCTGCCGCTCAACGACGCCAAGGTCTACAAGCTCTTTGCCGACGGCCTGACCGAAGCCGTGTTCCAGTTTGAAAGCCGTGGCATGCAAGGCATGCTGCGTGAAGCGCGGCCGGGGCGCATTGAAGACCTGTTTGCACTGAACGCAATGTTTCGCCCCGGGCCGATGGAAAACATCCCGAGCTTTTGCGCGCGCAAGAACGGCAAAGAGGCCATCGTCTATCCGCACAAGCTGCTGGAGCCGGTGCTGGCCGAAACCTACGGCATCTTTGTCTATCAGGAACAGGTGATGCTGGCGGCACAGGTGTTGGCTGGCTATTCACTGGGCAGTGCCGACAACCTGCGCAAGGCCATGGGCAAGAAGAAGCCCGAAGAGATGGTCAAGCAGCGCGTGGTGTTTCTGGCAGGCGCGGCCGTCAAGGACATCGAGGCCAACAAGGCCAACGAGATCTTTGACCTGATGGAGAAGTTTGCGGGCTACGGCTTCAACAAGAGCCATGCCGCCGCGTACTCACTGCTGGCTTACCACACGGCCTGGATCAAGGTTCACTGCACGGCGGAGTTCTATGCCGCCAACATGACGGTGGAAGCCGACAACACCGACAAGCTGAAGGTGCTGCTGAACGACGCCAAGATCTTCGGCGTGCACTTTCAGCCGCCCGACGTCAACCGCGGCACGCACCGCTTCGAGCCCATCGACGACAAGACCGTTCGCTATGGCCTGGGCGCGGTGAAAGGCACGGGGCAGGGTGCCATCGAAGCCATCGTGGCCGCGCGTGAAGGCCAGGGTTCGCATCAGGGCGAAGGTGGTGGGCCCTTCCACAGCCTCTTCGATTTTTGCGCGCGCGTGGACCGCAAGGCGGTGAATAAGCGCGCGGTCGAAGCCCTCGTCAAGGCTGGCGCATTCGACGCCCTGAATCCGGACGGCCAGGCCGGCCGCGCCGCGCTGCTGGCCAGCGTGGGTCTGGCGATGGACTGGGCCGAAACGCAGCAGGCCAATGCGCTGCAGGGCGGCCTGTTCGACATGGGGGACATGGGCGACATGGGCGACATGGGCGATGCGAGCAACGCGCATGGAAGCAGCAAGCAAGAGCCGGCGCTTCTTGCAGTGCCGGCCTGGGACATCCGCGAGCGCCTTGTGCAAGAAAAGTCTGCTCTGGGTTTCTACCTCTCGGGTCACCTCTTCGACGCATGGAAGGACGAGGTCCGCCGCTTTGCGCGGCAGTCGATCGACAATCTTGTGGACAGCCGTGAACCGCAGTTGCTGGCCGGCATCGTCACCGACCCGCGCACCGTCAACGGGCAGCGCGGGCGCGTCGTGATCTTCAAGCTCGATGACGGCACCGATGCGATTGAGGCAGTCGCCAATGACGAGCTCTTTGCGGCGCAGCGTGATCTGATGCAAGAAGACCAGCTCGTCATCATTCAGGGCAAGCTGCAGCCCGATCGCTTCAGCGGCGGCCTGCGGCTCAATGTGCTGCAGGTGTGGGACCTGGCAGCGGCGCGGGCGCGCTTTGGCCGCTATCTGGCGGTGGACTTGAACGGCGGCACGCCCCCGGTTGCCGACGTGCTGAAGCTGTGGCCGGCCAGGCGTGTGGACAGCGACGAAGGCACGGTGCATCAGGGTCTGTCGGTTCGTTTCCGTCTGCGACGCGCTGCGGCTACTGCCGAACTCGACCTGGGCGACGCCGCGCGCTTCTGGCCCTGCGACGAAGCGCTGGGCCGCTGGCGTGGCATTGCGCACGCCGGTCAGGCACAAATCGTGTATGAATGAAAAACAGCGGCTGCGTCTGACATCGAAACCCGCACCGTTGGCGTTCAATGATTCTGTAACCGCTGGAGCCAGCTATGAAGAAGATCGTTTCGACCGCACTGTCCTGTGCCCTTGCCGCGCTGGCGTTGGCGCATGCCGGGGTGGCAGCCGCCGCTGATGTGGGTGTGTCGGTGCAGATCAGCCAACCCGGTGTCTATGGCCGCATCGACATCGGCCGCTTCCCGCAGCCGCAGGTGGTGGTGGCACAGCCGGTCATCGTCGTCCGCCCGGTGGTGATGCAGCAGGCGCCGCCACAACCGGTGTACATGTGGGTGCCCCCGGGCCACCGCCAGAACTGGCGCAAACACTGCGGACGCTACAACGCGTGCGGCGTGCCGGTGTATTTTGTCCAGGACCAGTGGTACGGTGAACACGTGCAGGGCCACGGCAAAGACAAAGACAAAGACAAGGACAAGGACAAGTACAAAGACAAAGACAAAGACAAAGGCCACGGCAAGGGCAAGGGCAAACACGACGATTGATGCAGCGGGCCCGTCGATACAGTCGGGCCCATGTATGAAACGCCGCTGACTGCCCTGGTTCTGAGCGGCGGCGGCGCCCGCGCCGCCTACCAAGTGGGCGTGCTGCGAGCTCTGGTGCGCATACGGCGCGAAGCACTGGGGCCCGTGGCCCGGCTGCGCAACCCTTTCGGCATCATCTGCGGCACATCGGCCGGCGCCATCAACGCGGCGGCTCTGGCAGCCAATGCAGACCGCTTTGAAGCCGCAGTCGAGGTGGTGGCCAAGGTCTGGCAGAACTTCAGCGCCGATCAGGTCTACCGCGCCGATTCACTGGGCGTCATCCGCACGGGTGCGCGCTGGCTGACGATGCTGTCGGTGGGCTGGGTCATCGCCCGCTGGCGGCGCGCGCGGCCGCGGTCGCTGCTGGACAACGCACCGCTGGCCGAACTGCTGAAACGACTGGTGCCGCTGGAGCGGCTGCCGATGATGTTTGAGCAGCGGCATCTGCACGCTCTTGCCGTCACCGCGTCCAGCTACACCAGCGGCGAACACTTCACCTTCTTCGACGCTGCGCAACCCATTGAACCCTGGCAGCGGTCGCAGCGCATGGCGGTGCAGACGCGGCTGTCGCAAGCGCACTTGCTGGCGTCGTCGGCGATTCCTTTCGTCTTCCCGGCGACGCTGCTGGAGGTGGCCGGTGAACACGGCTGGTTCGGCGACGGGTCGATGCGCCAGACCGCGCCCCTGTCGCCGGCTGTGCACTTGGGTGCGCAACGGCTTTTGATCATCGGCGCCGGCCGCATGCAGGAGCCTACGGGCCGGGTCGTTGCCAGCAAGGATTACCCCAATCTGGCGCAGATTGCAGGTCACGCGATGGCCAGCATTTTTCTGGATGCGCTGGCGGTGGACGTGGAGCGCATGAAGCGCATCAACCGCACGCTGGCGCTTCTGCCCGATTCGGCGCTGGCCGACACCAATTTGCGGCCGCTGGAAGCGTTGGTGATTTCGCCGTCGCAGCGGCTGGACGACATCGCGGCGCGCCACTTGTCCGCGCTGCCTGCGCCGGTGCGCGCGCTGTTGCGCGGCGTGGGGGTGGGCGGGCAGGGTGAGCAGGCGCGCGGCTCTGCACTGGCCAGCTACCTGCTCTTTGAAGCGCCCTTCACGCGCGAACTGATGGCGCTGGGTGATGCCGACACGGCGGCGCGCAAGGACGAGGTGCTGCGCTTCTTCCGCTGGGATGAAGCAGCGCCGGGGCGGCAGCGCGGTGGCGCGGTCGGCCCCGACGTGCTGTTGCCTTGACAGGCGCCGTTCGCGCGCCGCTCGGGCTTCGATCACGCGTCAATCTTGTCGGCCTTCTTCGTCGCCTTGCCCTTGGCGGCCTTGGGTGCCGTATCGGTCTTGGTTGCCTTCGAGGCCTTCGCGGCTTTTGTGGGCTGGGTGGCGGTGCCGCTGTAGGCAGCGCCCGACACTGTCAGCCCGGCTTGCGAAAAGCGCGCCGCGTTGCCCGGGCCGACCCCGCTGACGCGGTCCACCAGGTCGTCCCAGGTCTTGAAGCTGTTGGCCTGGCGGGCTTTCATGATCTTGGCCGACAGGCCGGGGCCGATGCCCTTGACAGCTTCCAGTTCAGCCTGGCTGGCCTGGTTGACGTCGATGGCGGCGAAGGCGTTGAAGGCAAAGACGGCCAGCAGCAGCGCGAGAAAATTGCGGATCATGGTGTGACTCCTTGAAAGGGTTGAGGGTGCTTTGCGAGCCCGGCCGTTGCTGCTGTTTGCTGCACACGGCGGTGGGCTGGGATGAATTCTGCAAAGCGCCGTCAGAGCTGTCTTTCCCCCGCCAAGGGGCTCTGCGGGTGCCCCCTTCGACATCCCCCGTGCGGGGGTCAACCGCCGCGCCGTTCTTGCGCGCAGGCAGCCGGAAGCTTCAACAACCGCCGGTACAACGCCATGTAGGCCGCAGTCGCGTCGTCCCAGTTGAACTGCGCGGCGTGGGCGCGGATGGCGTGCGCGCGGCCGGGCTCGTTCATGCGCTGCAAGCCGCGCTGCACCACACGTTTCATCGCCTCGGGCACGAAGTCGTCGAAATACTCGGCGGCATCACCGCCGATTTCCGGCAGGCAGGTGCGGCGCGCCAGGAAGGTGGGTTTGCCGAAGTGCATGGCTTCGATCGGCGGCAGGCCAAAGCCTTCGGTCAGCGACGGGAACAGGAAGCCGCTGCAGTGGGCAAAGGCCCAAGCCTTCTGCGCGTCGCTAATGCCGAGGTGGAATTCGACGTTGGGCAGCCGGGTTTCTGCGCGAAGCTGCTCACTGTGTTTGTTAGCCGGTCCACACAACACAAACTGCATCTCGGGCCAGATGCGGGCCAGGTCGATCAGCGCCTGCGGGTTCTTGGACGCCGTCATGCGGCTCAAGTGAAAGAGGAAGGGGCGCTCGGCTTGCACGCCGTCGTCGGCCCAGCCTGGCAGCGCTTCACGCGGCGCGGCAACGAAGCTGCGCGCACCATTGAGGATCACCTCCAGCGGCCCCAGCCAATGCAGGTGCCGCTTCACGTCAGCCGCCGTGTAGCGGCTGATGGCCACCACCGCGTCGGTGCGGCGCATCAAGGCAACGGCACGGCGATGGTGGCGCCAGGTCGAAAAGACGTTGCGGCCGTACTGGTAGCTCAAATCATGCACCGTCACCACGCGCACACCAGCCCCCTGCGGCGGCAGCGTGCGGTTCAACTGATGCAGCGAATGCCACAGCAAGCAGTCCACCGGCTGCACGTGGCGCCACTGCTGCCAGCGGTTGATGGCGAGGTAGCCGACATCACTGCCGAAACGGTCGAAGAGGCCGAAGAACTTCTCGCGCAAATGAAAGTCGATGCCGATGCCATGCGCTTGAAAAACCGAAGCCTGCGCGGCAATGCGCTGGCCGATCTGCACGGAAAATTCGCCCAGCCCGTCATGCAAGGCGCCGATGTTTCCCAGGCTGATAACGATTCTGCGCGGTTTCATCGGTGGCCGCTCTGCAGCAGTTTTTGCGCCAGCTGCAAACCTTCTTCGGCGGTGGGCCAGGCGGCCGCGGTGGCCGGCGCACTGCGTTGCAGCACCGTCACGCCAATGCCCCAGGGCGCCCAGCGGGCAGCCTCGGTGGGGCCCAGCACGCTGATGAGCGGGCGGCCCAGCGCGGCAGCCATGTGGGCCGGGCCGGTGTCATTGGCCACCACCAGGGCGGCGCGCTGCAGCAACGCGGCGTAGACAGCCAGGTCAGACCCTTCCAGCATCCGCGCCGCCGGGTACAGCGCACGCGCCTGCGCATGTTCACCCGGGCCCGGGTACACCACCAGCGGCAGCGCCAGGCGGCCTTCTGCCTGCCGCACAAAGTCAGCGAAGCCTGGCCACTTCTTGTCGGCCTTGTCGACGGTGGCCGCGCGCCCGGCGGCAAAGGGGCAGACCATCACGAAGCCGCCGCGGATGCCGGCGTCGCCCAGCAGCTGCGCAGCGGCTTCAGCCTTGGCTGGCGCTACCTTCAAGCCGATGTCGCGCGGCGGCTTTTGCTGCACACCCAGGAAGCGGCAAGCGACGTCCCAGTAGCGTTCCAGCTCGTGCCCGCTCTCCGCCCAGGGCAGGGCACGCGCCAGCAGCGGCGAGCGGCCTTCCTTGGCCACACCGACCGCGCGCAGCCCCGCCAGACGCATCTCCAGCGCGCCGGAGAACGACACCGGCAACAGCAGGGCGTTGTCGCGCCGCGCGAAGCCGGGGTCCTCCGCGGCACATTGGCGGTGCAACGCCCGCAGCTGCGCCACCTTGTCGCGCCAGCCGGCCGGTTGAACGGCCACCGGCCAGTCATAGCCCGCCAGCAGCGATGGTGCCCACTTGCCGCGCGCCACTAACTTCAGCTGGTAGCCGTGGCTTTTCAGAAGTTGCAGCGCGGGGAGGCCCAGCACCACGTCGCCGACCCAGTTGCGGATGCGCACGATCAGCGGTCGGCCTGCCGGGGTGTTGGGGGGTGGGATCACGCGGCCCCCGACTGGGTTGCGGCCTGCGCGGCGGCGATGAGGCTGGCGGCAGCGCCGTCGGCACCGCAGGCACGGGCTTTGTGGTCTGTGCCGACCAGCCAGCAGCGGCCGACCCCGGCGCGGCGGCCGGCTTCGATGTCGCTGGCCTTGTCGCCAAAGAGGCGGGACGCTGCCAGGTCCAGGCCGTGTTCGCGCGCCGCCTGCTGGATCATCCCCGGCATCGGTTTGCGACAGGCACAGGGCACCCGGTATTCGGGCACCACGCCGTCCGGGTGGTGCGGGCAGGCGTAGATGCCGGCCAGTTGGATGCCGTGCGCCTGCAAGTCGGCGCGCAGGTGCGCATGCAGCCTGTCCACATCGGCCAGCGTGTACAGGCCGCGCGCCACGCCCGACTGGTTGGTGACGACGACGAGGGCGTAGCCCGCGCGCTGCAACTGCGCCAGGGCGTCGATGGCGCCAGGCAGCCACTGGAAGTCCTGCACCCGAAACACATAGCCGTGGTCCACGTTCAGCACGCCGTCGCGGTCGATGAAG
>JAYSYB010000588.1:0-8620 GCA_043716775.1 Rubrivivax sp. | reverse complement strand
GCTACTTCTGCCCCGACCCGCGCTACGCCGCCAGCAGCAATGTGCGCACCGAATTCCGCCAGATGGTGCAGCGCCTGCACGTGGCCGGGCTCGAGGTGCTGCTGGATGTTGTCTACAACCACACCCCCGAAGGCGACGAGCGCGGCCCCACGCTCTGCTGGCGCGGGCTGGACAACGCCAACTGGTACCGCCTGCCCGAAGTGGCGCGTGAACGCTATGAAAACTGGTCGGGCTGCGGCAACACGGTGGACATCCGCCACCCGCGCGTGCTGCAGATGGTGATGGACAGCCTGCGCCACTGGGTGCAGGACTTTCACATCGACGGCTTCCGCTTCGACCTGGCACCTGTGCTCGGCCGTGGCACCACCGGCTTCGAACAAGACGGACCCTTCTTCAAGGCCGTGCTGCAGGACCCGGTGCTGCAAGGCGTGAAGCTGATCGCCGAGCCCTGGGACATCGGCCCAAACGGCTACCAGGTGGGCCAGTTCCCGCGTGGCTGGCTCGAATGGAACGACCGCTTCCGCGACACCGCGCGCGCTTTCTGGCTTGGCGGCGACTGCACACGCGGCGAAATGGCGCTGCGCCTGGCCGGCAGCAGCGACCTCTTCCAGGCACGCCGCCGCTCGCCGCTGGAAAGCGTCAACTACATCGTCAGCCACGACGGCTTTACGCTCAATGACCTGGTCAGCTACGACATGCGGCACAACCAGGCCAATGGCGAAAACAACCGCGACGGCCATGGCCACAACCTGAGCTGGAACTGCGGCTGGGAAGGCCCGACATCCGACCCCGAGGTCAACGGCCGCCGTGCGCGCCTGAAGCGCGCGCTGCTGGCCAGCGTGCTGCTCGCACAAGGCACACCGATGCTGGCCGCTGGCGACGAACTGGGCCACACCCAACGCGGCAATAACAACCCGTACTGCCAGGACAACCGCATCACGTGGATCGACTGGGCTGCCGCCGACCAGGACTTGATTGACTACACCGCGCACCTGCTGCGCCTGCGCAAGACACTGCAGCCGCTGGCCGCATGCTGGTACACCGGCCTGCCGGACGCGCGCGGCCGCTGTGACCTGGCCTGGCTGCGCCGCACCGGCGAGCCCATGGCGCCCGAGCACTGGAACAACCGCATGTCGCGCATCCTGGGCGCCAGCATTGGCGCACCCGGCCGTGGCCCCGCGCCGCTGCTGCTGCTGCTGAACGGCCGCGACATGGACGCCACCTTTCGCCTGCCGCCCGGGCAATGGGTGTGTGAGCTGGACAGCACCGCGGCCACCGGTATAAGCAGCTGGCAGCGTTGCGGCCAGGACGATTACCTCTTGCCCGCCCGCAGCGTGGTCCTGCTGCGCGACCCGTCCCAAGCCTGACCCTCTGAACCCGAAGGACCGAGCCATGCGCTTCCCCCGCGCCAGCGGCGTCTTGCTGCACCCCACTTCCCTGCCCGGCCCGCATGGCAGCGGCGACTTCGGGCGCGAGGCCTATCACTTCGTGGACTGGCTGGCCGGTGCCGGTCAGAAGCTATGGCAACTGTTGCCGCTGGCTGGCATCGGGCCCGGCAATTCGCCCTACATGAGCAACTCGGCCTTTGCCGGCAACGTACTGCTCATCGACTTGGCGGAATTGCAGAGTCAAGGCTGGCTTGATGCGACCGATCTGGTAGCGGTGGCGGGGCTGACCGACAACAAGGTCGATTTCGCGGTCACGTACCCCTTCCGCATGGACCGCCTGGCCAAAGCGGCCGCGCGTTTTGTTAGCCATGGCACCACCGAACAGCACGCGGCCTACACACACTTCCTGACCCAGCACCGCTCGTGGATCGACGACTACGCGCTCTTCATGTCGATCTGCGAAAGCTGCGGCTGGCAAGACTGGTGCGACTGGGAACCCGCGCTCGCCAAACGTGAACCGACCGCCGTGGCCGCAGCGCGCGCACTGCATGCGCAGCGCATCGCCTTCTGGCAGTTCTGCCAATGGCGCTTCTACCGCCAGTGGGCGCAACTCAAGGCCTACGCCAACGGCAAAGGCATCGAGATCATCGGCGACACGCCGATCTTCATCGCCTACCTCAGCGCCGAGGTGTGGGCCAACCAGCACCTGTTCGAACTCAACGAAAGGGGACGCCCCACGGTGGTTGCCGGCGTGCCCCCAGACTTCTTCAGCGCCACCGGCCAGCGCTGGGGCAACCCGCTGTATCGGTGGAAAGCGCACGCAAAGGACGGCTTTGCCTGGTGGGTGGAGCGCATCCGCCGAACCTTCGAGCTCGTGGACATCGTGCGCATCGACCACTTTCGCGGTTTTGCGGGCTATTGGGAGATTCCGGCCACCGAACTCACCGCCGTCGAGGGCCGCTGGGTGCCAGGCCCGGGCGAGGCGCTGTTCAAGGCCATCACCAAAGCGCTGGGGCCGATGCCGATCATTGCCGAGGACTTGGGGCTGATCACGCCGGACGTTGATGCGCTGCGCAAGAAGTTCGGCTTCCCCGGTATGCGCATCCTGCAGTTTGCTTTTGCCGCCGACGCTTCTGATCGTTTCCTGCCGCACAACCACGAGCCCGACACCGTCGTCTACACCGGCACGCATGACAACGACACCAGCGCCGGCTGGTGGGCGACAGCCACCGACCACGAACGGAACATGGCACGCGGCTACCTGGCCACCGACGGCCACGACATGCCCTGGACGCTGATCCGCGCCGCCATGGCCAGCGTGGCCGACACGGCGGTGCACCCGATGCAGGACATTCTTGCGCTTCCAACCGATTGCCGCATGAACATTCCGGGCCAACAAAGCGGCTGGTGGCGCTGGCGCTTTCAGTGGAACCAGGTGCAGCCCTGGCATGCGGAGCGGCTGGCGGAGTTGGGGCGGCTGTACGGGCGTACCTGACCAATTTGGCTAGAATGGCGGCATCCCCGCGCTGGAGCCGCCGCCATGCTTGTGAACATGCTCGAAGCCAAGACCCATCTGTCCAGGCTGGTGGAAGCCGTGCTGCGCGGCGAAGAAGTGGTCATCGCCAACCGCGGCAAGCCGGTGGTGCGGCTGGTGCTGGCAGAACCCGCCAAGCCCAAACGCAAATGGGGCGCGCTGGCGGGGCTGTGGAGCGAAGCCGAGATAGACGCCGCGTTTTCGCCGCAGGCTGATGCCGAAGCAGCCGCCGACCTCTTGGGAAACCTGCAGCGCCGTGAACTGCGGGTGATGGAGCCGGCGGCACCCTACAAGCCCGTTCGATCGGTGCCAAAGGCGGTGCCCGTGAAGGCCAAGCCGCGCTCGAAGAAGGCGTGAAGCGCTACCTGCTGGACACCCACATCATCGTGTGGGCGCTGTCCCAACCGCGCAAGCTCTCAGCCCGAACGATCGCCTTGCTGCAGTCTGAGGCCGTGCACGTCAGCGCGCTCTCGCTATGGGAAATTCTTACGAAACAGCAGCGCGGGCGACTGTTGCTTGGCGGCTATTCACTTCATCAGCACGTCACCCGCGCTGGCGCGCAGTGGCTGCCGATGAAGGCCGAGCATGTGGAGGCAGGGCTGGCGCTGGACGGGTTACACGGCGACCCCTTTGACCGCATCCTGGTGGGCACCGCCCGCGTCGAGCAGATGATTCTGCTGACGCGGGATGCGCAGATCCTGGAGCTGGCGGCGCCTTTGCTCGGACCGCTTCTGCAAGAAGCCTGAAGGGCCAGCCCCCAACTTCAGGGGCAACCGGGCACGGGTTGGTGTTGGCTGCGCTGCTTTTGCTGCGGCACAACCGCCGGGCGCGCTGAGCCTTGCGGATCAGCGCCGTCCGGCCACCGGCGCGCTGCTCAGTTGGTGGCGAAGCAGTACAGCCGCCCCGAGCCGCCCGTGCGCACCAGTGCTTCCTGGCTGCAGCCGGCGGACTGGTGCGAGAAATTCCAGGACTTGGCCCAGTTCTCAGGCAAGGGGCCGATGCGGTCGTGGTGGCCGACGATGGCCGAACCGTCGCTGCTGCTCGTCCAGGCCTTGCAGGTGGTGTCGGTCTGCGGTGCGAAAGCGGTGCCGTCAGCGCGTGAGCCGGTGAGGATGTCGTGTTCGTTGGGCGTGTCGCCGCGGCCGCGGACCCCGGCGCCGCGCTCGTCGAGTGCCGTTTCCTTGCTGATGTTGTTGCCGTTGTGCAGGTGGGCCACATCACGTGCGATGAGTGCGCCCTTGGCATTGAACCAGGGTCCGGCGCCAATGCGGTCGCGTGCGTTGACGGCCGCCACTGCCGGCGTGGTGCCTTGGGCAAAGCTGGGTGCCACACTCAGATAAGCGCGCCAGGTCTTGGCGCCGCCGCCTGCGGCTGCGGCCAACTTCTGGCAATGGGCGTCAGCGCCAGCCAGACCGCCCAGGTTGGCGCCGTTGCCGCTGCCGACGCTGGTGATGAAGAAGCTCAGCGGGCCAGTGGCGGGTGTCGTGGCACAGGCCGACAACAAGGCCACGGCGGCGGGCAGGATCAAGGTGCGGGGTGTGCGCATGGAACGACTTCCTCGGTTGGGGTTTAGGAAAAAATCTGACCAATCTTGTACGGTCGCCGCTGAGTTTTCATCCTGGGGGTGTTCCCGCACTCGCCTTCAGCGCCGCGCGGGTGGCAGGTCGGTGCAGCTGCCGTGCGCGACTTCGGCCGCCATGCCGATGCTCTCGCCCAGCGTCGGGTGCGGGTGGATGGTTTTGCCGATGTCGACCGCATCAGCGCCCAGCTCGATGGCCAGCGCCACCTCACCGATCATGTCGCCCGCGTGGGTGCCGACGATGCCGCCGCCCAGGATCTTGCCGTGACCATGGGCCTCAGGCGAATCGTCGAACAGCAGCTTGGTGAAGCCTTCGTCGCGCCCGTTGGCAATCGCGCGGCCCGACGCCGTCCACGGGAACAGGCCCTTCTTGACCTTGATGCCCTGTGCCTTGGCCTCGTCTTCGGTGAGGCCGACCCACGCCACCTCGGGGTCGGTGTAGGCCACACTTGGGATCACCCGCGCGTCGAATTGCGCCTTGGCATCACCGGAAGCGACCTCGGCCGCCACATGGGCTTCGTGGACTGCCTTGTGCGCCAGCATCGGCTGGCCGACGATGTCGCCAATGGCAAAGATGTGCGGCACGTTCGTGCGCATCTGCACGTCCACCGGAATGAAGCCGCGCTCGCCGACGATGACGCCGGCTTTATCGGCGGCCAGCTTCTTGCCATTGGGCGTGCGGCCCACGGCCTGCAGCACCAGGTCGTAGAGGCCTTCGCTCTTGACCCCGTCCAGGCCTTCGAACATGACGCGGATGCCGTCCTTGGTGGCTTCGGCACCCACCGTCTTGGTCTTCAGCATGAGCTTGTCGAAGCGCTTGGCATTCATCTTCTGCCACACCTTGACGAGGTCGCGGTCGGCGCCTTGCATCAGGCCGTCCAGCATTTCCACCACGTCAAGCCGCGCGCCCAGCGTGCTGTAAACGGTGCCCATTTCCAGGCCGATGATGCCGCCGCCAATGACCAGCATGCGCTCGGGCTTCTGGCGCAGTTCCAGCGCGCCGGTGCTGGTGACGATGCGCTCGTCTTGCGGCAGGAAGGGCAGCTTCACGGCTTCAGAACCCGCCGCAATAATGGCGTTCTTGAAGCGGATGGTCTGCACCTTGCCGTCCGGGCCCGTCACCTTCAGGTGATGCGGGTCGGCAAATTCGCCAACACCGGTGACGACAGTCACCTTGCGCATCTTGGCCATCGCGGCCAGGCCGCCGGTCAGCTTGCCGACGACCTTGTTCTTGTGCGCCAGCAGCTTGCCCATGTCGAGCCTGGGCTTGTCGAAAGTGACGCCCAGATCGGCGAAATGGGTCACTTCGTCCATCACCGAAGCCACGTGCAGCAGCGCCTTGCTCGGGATGCAGCCGACATTCAGGCAGACACCGCCCAGCACTGGGAAACGCTCGACGAGAACGGTCTTCATGCCGAGGTCGGCAGCGCGGAAAGCACCTGAATAGCCACCGGGGCCGGCGCCCAGCACCAGCATGTCGCATTCGAGATCGGCGCCGCCGGCATAACTGGCGGCTGCAGGGGCGGCTGCAGTGGCGGACGCAGCGGGGGCTGCAGCGACGGGTACGCCTGCAGGCGGCGGCGTCGCTGCTGCGGGTGCCGCAGCAGGCGCTGCAGCAGCCGCCGCCGCCCCCGTCTCCAGCGACAACACCACCGACCCTTCGGCCACCTTGTCGCCGACCTTGACCTTCACCTCCCTCACCACGCCGCCGGCCGACGACGGGATTTCCATCGAGGCCTTGTCGCTTTCCACGGTGATCAGGCTCTGTTCGGGTTTGACAGTGTCGCCGGGCTTGACCAGCACCTCGATCACAGCCACTTCCTTGAAGTCGCCGATGTCCGGGACCTTGATGTCGATGAGCGCCATACGCTGGGTTCCTTGGGTCTTTAGCTTTTCAGTTTGAAGGTCTGCACACGCAGCGGGCCAGAAGAACTGGTGTCGAATTCGCAGCCGGCCAGCACGCCGGCTTGCGCCACTTCACGCGCGGTCTTGGCCCTGGTCCAGGTGGCGTGCATGCCACCGAGTGCAAAGCGCCGGCCCGAGCCGATGGCCCAGAAGCGGTCGAACTCGAAGACCTCGCGGTACGACTCGACGCCAAAGATGCCGTGCACATTGGCGATCAGGATCGAGAACTGGCTGCTCTCATATGGGTCGCTGTCCTGCTCTTTGGTGTTCAGAAAGAAACGTTCCTTGAGCTTCGGGTGCAAGCGCAGGAAGGTGTCGAAAAGCGCATCGCGCGAATGCAATTGAAGCTCGTCCTTGGGCAGTGACAACAGCGCCTGGCGCAGCACCGGCATGTGCGCGGTGGTGCCAACTGCACCCACCCAGGAGCCGGCCACCGCGAACATTTTGGCGTTCGCCTCGTAGCCGTGAGGCAGCCGCGTGTCGCCAAAAGTCACGAGCGAGTCCGATGCAATGGCCACGCTGCCGCCCTTGCGGGCGACGACGATGGTGCTCAAAGGAGGACACGCCTGAAGTCCGCGAGGATTTGCCCAAAGTACGCGTTGAATCGCGCCGCCGAAGCGCCGTCGATGACGCGGTGGTCCCAGCTCAGACTCAGCGGCAGGATCAGGCGCGGCTGGAAGGTCTTGCCGTCCCAGCGCGGTTCGGTGCTGCTCTTGCACACGCCCAGGATCGACACCTCGGGCGCGTTGATGATGGGCGTGAAGTAGCGCCCGCCAATGCCACCCAGGCTGCTGATGCTGAAACAGCCGCCGCTCATGTCGGCCGGCGCCATCTTGCCGTCGCGTGCCTTCTTGGCCAGATCGCCCATCTCGGTGCTGATCTGGAAGATGCCCTTCTTGTCAGCGTCCTTGATCACCGGCACCACCAGGCCGTTTGGCGTGTCGGCGGCAAAGCCGATGTGGAAGTAGTTCTTCATCACAAGCTGGTCGCCGTCCAGCGATGAATTGAACTCGGGGAACTTCTTCAGCGCCGCGACGCTGGCCTTGATGAGGAAGGCCAGCATCGTGACCTTGACGCCGCTCTTCTCGTTTTCCTTGTTCAGCTGCACGCGGAAGGCTTCGAGCTCGGTGATGTCGGCATCGTCGTGGTTGGTGACGTGCGGAATAACGACCCAGTTGCGATGCAGGTTGGCGCCGCTGATCTTCTTGATGCGGCTCAGGTCCTTGCGCTCGACCGGGCCGAACTTGGTGAAATCGACCTGCGGCCACGGCAGCAGGCCCGGGAAGGCGCCGCCGCTGGCGGCAGAGGCAGCCGGCGCCCTGGCCTTTTGCGCTTCGGTCTTGGCGTCACCGGCCATCACACCCTTGACGAAGCCTTGCACGTCGGCCTGAACGATGCGGCCCTTGGGGCCCGAGCCCTTCACTTCCGCCAGCGGCACGCCCAGTTCACGCGCAAAGCGGCGAATGGACGGTGATGCATGCGGCAGCGCGCCCTTGGCGGCCGTGGGGTCGTGCGCGGCGACGGCACTGGTCGGGACAATGGTCGGGGCAGCGGGAGGGGCAGCAGCAGTTGCTGCAGCCGGTGCCGGCGCAGCGGTCCCGGCGTTCGCAGCAGGCGCAGCAGCGCCCGCAGCACCCAGCAGCATGGCAATCGGCGAACCCTTCTTGACCTTGTCGCCCACCTTCACCAGCAGCGTTTGCACGGTGCCGGCGTGCGACGACGGAATCTCCATCGACGCCTTGTCGCTCTCGACCGTGACCAGGCTCTGCTCCACCTTCACGGCGTCGCCGGCCTTGACGAAGACCTCGATGACGGTGACTTCATCGAAGTCGCCAATGTCGGGCACCACCACCTGGACCGGCCCGCTGGCTGCGGCTGCCGGGGCGACCGCTGCGACAGGTGCGACCGCTGCGACAGGTGCCGATGCCGGTGCAGCTGCCAAAGGCGCGGCCGCAGCCCCACCCGCCGTCTCCAGCACCAGCACCAGCGTGCCCATCGCCACCTTGTCGCCGAGCTTGACCTTCAGCTCCTTCACCACACCGGCGGCCGACGATGGAATCTCCATCGACGCCTTGTCAGACTCCACGGTAAGCAGGCTCTGATCGACCACCACCGTATCACCGGGCTTGACCATCAGCTCGATGACTTCCACTTCCTTGAAGTCGCCGATGTCCGGGACCTTGACTTCCACGAGCGCCATGCCTTGTCTCCGTC
>JAYSYB010000587.1:0-8633 GCA_043716775.1 Rubrivivax sp. | reverse complement strand
GCGCGCGCTTTTGCAGGAAAGCGGCCTTGCCTTCCTGAAAATCGGCCGCTGCGGCGAGCCGGCTTTGGGCGACCGTTTCGGCCTTGAGCGCGGTCTCGAAGTCCATCAACAAACCGTCGTCAAAGGCCTTGCGGGTCTCGGCCAGCGCGCACACCGGCATCGCGGCCAGCCGCAGCGCCAAATTCTGAGCGGCGCTGGCCAAATCGGCATCGGGCACGCAACGGTAGATCAAACCCATCACCGCCGCTTCGGCGGCCGGGAGCTTGTCGCCCAGCAGCGCCAATTGCAGCGCGCGGGCACGGCCCACCAGGCGCGGCAGCAGCCAGGTGCCACCACAGTCGGGCACCAGGCCGATCTTGCTGAAGGCCTGGATGAAGTTGGCGCCGCGCGCGGCCAGCACGAAGTCACAGCACAGCGCCAGGTTGGCGCCGGCGCCGGCAGCCACGCCATTGACGGCCGCGATCACCGGCACCGGCATCGCGCGGATGCGCAGTGCGAGCGGCTTGTAGTGACGCTCGATCACGTTGCCCACATCGGTGGGCGCGCCGCCGGGCGTGGCATTGGGTGCCACGGCCGGGTCGGCCAGGTCTTGCCCGGCGCAGAAGGCGCGGCCGGCGCCAGTCAGGATCACGACGCGGATGCTGCTGTCATCGGCAGCAGCCTGCAGTGCCGGCAGCAACTGGCCATGCATGGCGGCCGTCAGGCTGTTCAGCGCCGCCGGCCGGTTCAGCGTGAGGGTGCGCACGCTGCCGGCGGTGGCGATGAGGATCGTGTTTTCGGTCATGGCGACAGCCTCTGGACAATTCATCGACCAATTGGTCGGCTAATTCTAGTCGCCCGCACGGGGAAGGCGCCAGCCAGGGTCTGCACGGGGGTGGCCGTGCGCCCGGCAGGCAGAATCGAAACACTGCCGAGTCCGTTGCGCCTTGAAAACAACCACCCTGCCCCACCTGCGCCTGATCCTGCTCGCTCCCATGGAAGGCGTTTTGGACCACAGCCTGCGCGACGTGCTGACACGCGTCGGCGGCATCGATCGCTGCGTGTCGGAATTTATTCGCGTCACTGACCAGCTGCTGCCGGCGCGCGTGTACACGCGCCTCATGCCCGAGCTGCTGCACGGCAGCCGCACACCCTCCGGCACACCGGTGCGCGCGCAGCTGCTGGGATCAGACCCCACCTGCCTGGCTGACAACGCGGCGCTGCTAGCGACGCTGCGGCCGGACGGCATCGACCTCAACTTCGGCTGCCCCGCGAAGACCGTCAACCGCCATCGCGGCGGCGCGGTGCTTCTGGACGAACCCGAGCTGGTACACCGCATCGTGGCCGCCGTGCGCCGCGCCGTGCCAGCGGCTGTGCCGGTGTCGGCCAAGATGCGCTTAGGCCATCTGGACGACAGCCGCATGCTGGACTGCGCACTGGCAATAGCCGACGCCGGTGCCACTGAACTCGTCGTGCATGCCCGCACCAAGCTGCAAGGCTACAAACCGCCGGCGTACTGGGACCGCATCGCGCTGATCCGCCAAGCCCTGTGCATGCGTTTGTCCGTGGTGGCCAACGGCGAGGTGTGGACGGTGGACGACGCGAAGCGCTGCCTGGCAGAGTCCGGCTGCGACGCCTTGATGCTGGGCCGCGGCCTGGTGTCCGACCCCGGCCTGGCGCTGGCGCTGCGCGGCCTGGCCACGCCACGCTGGGACGACCTGGCGCCGAGCCTCGTCCTGTACAGCCGGCTCATCGCACCGCGCGTGGCGGCGCGCCACCGCGGTGGCCGCATCAAGCAGTGGCTGAACATGCTGCGGCGCCGGTTTGCAGGCGCACAGGCGGCGTATGACAGCGTGCGCCATTTGAACGACGCTGACGCTATCGACCGCTGCCTGCAAACCCTGCTGCAGCTTCCCCTGTCACAGCCCTTGCCGGAGGCCGCTTGACGCTGGGCGTGGCGCTCATCGGCGGCGGCATTGGCGGCCTGGCTGCAGCACTCTTCCTGCGCCGTGCCGGTGTCCAGGCCACGGTGTACGAACAGGCCACGCAGTTGCGCGAAACCGGCGCTGGCATCGTCGTGCCGCCGAACATGGTGCGTCTGCTGGCGGAGCTGGGCCTGGCCGCGCCCCTGCGGCGGGTGGCTGTGGAACTGGACGCGGCCTGGGAGTTTCGTCGCTGGCAGGACGGGCGTGTGCTCTTCGTGCAGGCGATGGGGGCCGCATGCGAAGCGATGTACGGCGCGCCCTGTTTTGTGGCCCACCGCGCCGACCTGTTGGCGCTGCTGCAGGACGCGCTGGGCCCTGTGCCATTGCGGCTGGACCAGCGCTTCACGGGCATGCAACCTGACAGCGATGCGGTCCATGTCCACTTTGAGCAGCGCAACGGCACCAGCCACACGGTGCAGGCGGACGTGCTGATCGGCGCAGACGGCATCCATTCCGCCGTGCGCAAAGTCGTGGCGCCGAATGTCGAAGCACGCTTCTCGGGCCTGTGCGCCTTCCGCTGCCTGGTGCCCGCACACGCCGCGCCGCCGATGGCCCTGCGGCCGGTGCAGACGCTGTGGCTGGGCCCGGGGCGGCACCTGGTGCACTACCCCGTTTCGGCCGGGCGGCTGGTGAACATCGTCGCCGTCGTCCCGGCCGGTGACTGGGAAGGTGAATCCTGGACGGCAGACGGCGATGTGGGCGATCTGCAGCAGGCTTTCACGGGCTGGGACGTGCGGCAACACCGCCTGCATGAACTGCTGGCCGCCGCCACCGAAACCAAGCGCTGGGCGCTGGTGGACCGCACGCCGCTGTCGCGCTGGACCGAAGGACGCGTCACGCTGCTGGGTGACGCAGCGCACCCGATGCTGCCCTTCTTTGCCCAGGGTGCCGCACAGGCGCTGGAAGACGCCGCCGTGCTGGCCGACTGCCTGCAAGGCGTCACCGCCGCGCAGGTGCCGCAAGCCCTGCAGCGCTACGAAGCCCGCCGCCGCCCCCGCGCCAGCCAGGTTCAGCAGATGAGCCGCGGCCGCGAAGTCTGCAACCACCTGCCGGACGGGCCTGAGCAAGTGGACCGCGACGCTGCCTTTGCCCAGGGCGACCCGCTGCGCCAAAGCGCCTGGCTGTATGGCCACGACGTGCGCGCCAACGCGGCCGGTTCCTGAACGCACGACGGTTTCACCCCGACTCGTCCTCTCGCGCATACAAGCCTGAATGCCCGAGCCCACCGACGACGACTTGATGCGCACCTTTCACGCCGGCGACGCCGCCGCTTTCGAGGCCCTCCAGGCCCGCCACCAGGCCGCGCTGTACCTCTTTGTACGCCGCCTGCTGGGCAGCAGCGCGGCGACGCAGGCCGACGGGGTGTTCCAGGACACCTGGCTGCATGCCACCCCGGCCCGCCACACCTGGCAGCCGCAAGGTGCCGCCTGGCGCACATGGCTCTTCACACTGACGCACCACCGCGCGGTGGATTGCCTGCGCAAGACTGGGGGCGCGAAGTCAGCATCGACAGCGACGATGGCAACATGCCCTGGGCGCACGCGCCTGCGTCGCGCGGACGTTGGTGGTTGCAGCCGTGGGGCGCTTTCGGGTGCGCTGGCTTTGGCTGCATCCACCTTGCATCTGCAGTGGCAACGCGGCGGCGCCACGGTGGCACGCTTCGGCTTCGCCCGCGACAGCGTCGGGTGGTACGGCCCGTCGGCGGCCCGTGAGCACGCGGTGCTGCGACCCGCAGTGCTTCGCGATCTGCTGGATCAGCTGGTGCGCTGACTTCCAAAGTCAGCGGTCAGGCGCCGAAACGCTGCTGCAGATAAGCCAGCAGCGTGCGCAGTGTCTGTGCTTCACCCCCCGGCGGACGGCCGGGCCGGGCGCCGTCGTTCCAGGCGTACAGATCGATGTGCAGCCAGTCCTGCGTGGCAGGCACAAAGTCTTCTAGGAACAGTGCCGCGTTGATCGCGCCCGCCATCGACCCGCGGCCGGTGTTGACGATGTCGGCGATGTCGCTTTCGATGCCGCCGTGGTACGGCGCCCACAGCGGCAGGTGCCACAGCGGGTCCTGCACGGTCATCGACAGGTCCACCAGTTCGCGCGCCTGCGCCAGGCTGCGGCAAAACAGCGCCGGCAGCTGCGAACCCAGCGCCGTGCGCGCGGCGCCCGTCAGCGTGGCCAGGTCGATCATCAACGCCGGCTTGCCCTCAGCGCCATAGGCCAGCGCGTCGCACAGGATGACGCGGCCCTCGGCGTCGGTGTTGCCGATTTCGATGTGCAGGCCCTGCCGCGTCTTGAACACATCACCGGGTCTGAACGCATTGCCGGCGATGGCGTTTTCCACTGCCGGAATCAGCAGCTGCAGCCGCACCGGCAACTTCAGCGCCATCACCATCTGCGCCAGGCCGAGCGCATTGGCCGCGCCGCCCATGTCCTTCTTCATCAGCCGCATGCCGTCGGCGCTCTTGATGTCCAGGCCGCCGCTGTCGAAACACACGCCTTTGCCGACGAGCGTGAGCTTCGGGTCCTTGGGCTTGCCCCAGTTCAGTTCGATCAGCCTTGGCGCGCGGCCGGAGGCAACGTCCGCCGCGCGGCCTACCGCGTGGATCGCCGGGAAGCCAGCCTTCAGCAGTGCATCGCCCACTGTCTGCTTGAAGGTGGCGCCGTGCTGGCGCGCCACCAGGCGCACGGCTTCGGCCAACGCGGCCGGGCCCATGTGTTCGGCCGGTGTGTTGATGAGGTCGCGCGTGCTGGCGATGGCGCCGGCCAGGATCAGCGCACGCTGCGCAGCGTCGCTGCTGGGCAAGGACAACTCGGCCGGCGTGCGGCGCGCGGGCTTGTACAGGTCGAAGGTGTAGCTTCCGAGTTCCCACGACATGGCCGCCGCGCCTGCATCGAGCGCGAGGCCGGCGCCGGGGTCCGCCAAGTGGTATGCGCCAGCTGGCAAGGCCTTGGGCAGCAGCGCCACGGCCCAGGGGTCGGCGGCGCTGCGCACACCCGCCCACACGGCGGCGATGCGGCCATCAGCGGCAGGCAGCAAGGCGTGGGTGTCGGGCGCACCAGAGAAGCCCAGCGTCTTCAGCCAGCCGCGCGCGCCGGGCTCCAGTGCCTGTGCGCTGGCGGCGAAGCTGGCGCGGTCCACGGTGTGGATGGGGATGCTGTCTTTGCGGGGCTTGCCCAGGCGTACGGTCATGGTGGTGGCTCTCGATGTTCTGGTTTGGGTCTGCGGTTGGCCGCATTTGCCATGGCGCACCGCCGCTGCACGTTAGCGTTATTCCGCCTGGATGGCGCCAGCACAGCCGCGAGCGGCTGAGGTCCAGCAGGCGCTGCGCTCGCGTTCCGGAACCTGCAGCGCCGGCACGGCCTCAGGCTGAGTTGGCGGAAACCGGGGTGGCAGTCACTGCTGCGGGGGTGGCTGCCGTTGCAGCAGGGACAGCAGCCCCACGCTCCACATGCCAGTCCACCAGCCGGCGCATGTTGCCCATCGACACCCAGTGCAGGTGCATCAGGCCCAGCACGCCGCTGCGGTGCAGTTCGGCCACCACGTCGTCGGGCAGTTGCGTCGCCTTCACATCGTCGATGGTCAGGAAGCCATCCACCGAATGCTGGCGGCCGTCGGGCAGCGTGGCGTCAAAGCGCATCTCGCGCAGCAGGCCCAGTTCCATCAGGCGTTTGCCCACCAGACGCGTGCGCTGGATTTCGCCTTCCAGCGTCTCCAGTTCTTTCTGCATCGTGGTCAGCAGTTCACCGGGCTTGCCGTCGGCATCAAAGACCGTCTGGCCTTCATCGTTGTTGACGCCGGAGAACGCCATATCGACACAGACCGCAAAACGCTCGTCGTCGATGCGCGCAATGCAGAAGGGGTACATGCGCAGGATGGCCGGCATGTACTGCGCGCGCCAGCGTTCACCGCTGACGTAGAGGTTCTCGTTCTGCGTCAGGCCCAGCACAGCAATCGGGGCGATGGAGTCCGTGCCATCGGGTTCGGTGCCGGCCTTGACGAAGACGATCGGGAATTCACGGCAGACGTCGCCAAATTCCACCGCCGCCACGAAGAGCGCGTTGAGGTTCTTTGCCACGCCCCAGTCGGTGATGGGCACCTTCAATTTCAGGTTGCGGTGCAGGGCGCTGTCCAGGCCCGCGGGTGTGCGGTGCAGGTTTTGATTGATCAAGAGTCTTCTCCAGGGGTTTCTGTGCGGGTGACCAGCACTTTGTCAACGCGTTTGCCGTCCAGGTCCACAACCTCGAAGCGCCAGCCTTCCCACAGCACCGCGTCAGCGGTACGCGGCAGCCGGCCCAGCAAGAGCATGATCATGCCAGCCAGCGTGTTGTAGCGGCCACGGTCTTCTTCGGGCAGGACTTTCAGTTGCAGACGGTCCTTGAATTCCGGCACCGGAATCAGGCCGTCCATCAGCCAGCCGCCTTCAGGCCGCTGCACGGCCCAGGCGTTGTCGTCAGTGGGGGCGCCGAATTCTCCGGTGATGGCTTCCAGCAGGTCGCGTTCCGTGATCACACCCTGCACGGCGCCGTATTCGTCGACGACAAAGACGATGTCGGTGCCGGCGGCGCGAAAGTGCTCCAGCAGTTCCATGCCCGACAGCGTCTCGGGCACGAACACGGGCGCCAGCAGGTGGTCGGCCAGCACCGGCTTTTCGCCGCGCGCCAGGGGCTGCAGCAGGCTGGCCACGGCCAACACACCGCGCACATCGTCCAGCGACCCGCGGCAGACCGGGTAGCGCGTGTGGCCGCCATCGGTGACGGTCTTGAGCACCTGCTCTTGCGTGTCGGCTTCGTCGAGCCAGACGATTTCTGCGCGCGGGATCATCATCGACCCGATCTGCCGGTCGTCTAGGCGAAAGACATTGCGCACCATCTGGTGTTCTTGCGCTTCAATGACACCGGCGTCCACGCCTTCTTCCAGGCTGGCGGCAATTTCTTCTTCGGTCACCGTGCGCGAAGGCCCGCCCTGAATGCCCATCAAACGCAATACCGCATGGGTGCACAGCGACAGCAGCGCCACCAGCGGGCGCGTGGCGGTGGACAGCCAATTCATTGGTACCGCCACGCGCCGCGCCAGCGCTTCGGGGTACATCTGGCCCAGGCGCTTGGGCACGAGTTCACCAAAGATGATCGTCAGGATCGTAATCGTCACCACCACCAGCGCCGTGGCACCAATACCGGCCGTGCGCTCGGCCAGGCCGAAGACGGTGACCAGCCAATGCGCAAAGGGCTCGGCAAAGGCGCCTTCACCGACGATGCCGTTGAGGATGCCGATGGACGTGATGCCGATCTGCACCGTCGACAAAAACTTGGTCGGGTTGTCGTGCAGGTCCATGGCGGCCTGCGCACCGGGTTCATCGCTTTCCACCATAACCTGCAGCCGCGCCTTGCGGCTGGCGGTCAAGGCCATTTCCGACATCGCGAACAGGCCGTTGAGGAGGATCAGAAAGACAAGCAGTGAGACGTCCATGCGCGCCGCTGGCCCAAGGCAGCGGAGGCGGTGAAAACGGGCGCGAGCGTAGCAGAATCACCGCATGATCTATCTCATTGGCGACGTGCAAGGCTGTGATGAGGCGCTCGCGCAGCTGCTGTTGACGCTGGACTTTTCGCCTTCGCGTGACCGCATCGTGTTGCTGGGAGACCTTGTCAACCGCGGCCCGGCTTCACGGGCAGTATTGCGGCGGGTGGCCGCCCTGGGCGATGCCGCCGTCAGTTTGCTGGGCAACCACGACCTGCACCTGCTGGCCGTGGCGCATGGCGTGCGCAGCCTTCACAAAAGCGATACCTTTGCCGACGTCCTGGAAGACGCCGAAGCCCCACGCTGGATCGACTGGATTCGCCACCAGAAGTTGGCGCACCTGGAAGCCGGTTGGCTGTGCGTGCATGCCGGCGTGGTACCACAGTGGAGCACCGCGCAGACGCTGGAGCTGGCGGCTGACGTGCAGGCCATGCTGCGCGGCGTGGCCCTGGCAGACTTTCTGCCGCTGATGTACGGCAACGAACCGCGGCGCTGGCACGACGACCTGGCAGGGGCCGAGCGCAGCCGCTTCGTCATCAACGCCCTGACGCGCCTGCGCTTCTGCACCGCCGACGGCACGCTCGACTTCAAGGTCAAGGAAGGCGCCGGTGCTGCGCATGACGGCTTCATGCCGTGGTTTGATGTGCCCGGCCGCGAGACGGCCAACCAGGCCGTAGCCTTCGGCCACTGGAGCACACTGGGCCTCATCAACACCCCCACTCTGCTGGCCACCGACACCGGCTGCGTCTGGGGCGGCGCGCTCACCGCCGTGCGCGTCGACGGTGGCCGGCGTGAAGTGGTGCAGGTGAGGTGCGAGCAGAAGTGCGAGCAGGCGCAGTTGCCGGGCGCCTAGAATCTGCGGTGCAAGGAAGCGTGGCCGAGCGGTTTAAGGCTGCAGTCTTGAAAACTGCCGAAGGGGTAACTCTTCCGTGAGTTCGAATCTCACCGCTTCCGCCATAGTCATTTGAAGTCCTTCATCAGCGCAAGAACCCTTCGCGCCCGATGCGGGGATGGGTAGCGGCCCTCATGCTCAGCATGGCAGCTTCAGGCCTGATTAGAGCAGTTCGGGCTGCAGCGCAAAGGCCACGGCGGGTTGTGTGTGGCCGTCGATGTCCAGCTCAACGCGAAACTGCGCCACCGATCGCATGGCCACTTCAGCGCTG
>JAYSYB010000586.1:0-25732 GCA_043716775.1 Rubrivivax sp. | reverse complement strand
TGGCTGCGGTGGCCGGCAAGACGCGGACGATGGAAGACGAATTCCTCACGGCCAGCGGCACCGATGTGACGGACGCCTTCCGCATGTACTTGCGCCCGCTGCTGGGGTCGGGCATGCCCGACGCTTTCAGGCTGCGGCCGAATGCCGTGCCCAAGGTGCTGCGGCCGTAGTTTCCTGGCGAGCCTTGCGGCTGCGCACCAGCCCCAAGCTGAACAGCGCCAGCGCCACCAACGCCGGGGTCGCTGGCTCGGGCACATTCACCGTCACAGTGATGGGCGTCTGCGTGCCGGTGAACATGCCGCTGCCGACGAAGGTCAGGCCCGTGATGAAGGCCGTGGTGTTGCCGGGGTTGATGCCGGCTGCGGTTTCGATGCCCATCACGCGAAAGCGGCTCAAGCCCCCGTTGCCGAAGTCGAAGACGTTGGCGCCGTGCCAGTCGTGCGCCAGCAGCACGAGCATGCCGGCGGCGTCGTAGCCGTAGATGTCGTAGAAGCCGTCGCCGATGTTGTCGGGCAGGTCCAGTGACTGGAAGTTGGGGTCGCCCAATGCGCCAATGGCGTAGTCGTAGCCAATGGCGACTTCGGGGTCGATGTAATAGGTCTGCCCGGCCTGCACCGTCATGTTGAACTGGAACGAGCCATTGGCCAGCACCACCGGCAGGTTCACCACCGGGCCGCCGACATTGCTGGGCGTGAAGTCGGCATAGACGCGGGCAATGGCCTGCAGGTTGGCGTTGCCCAGGTTGGTGGACGAGCCGTCGCGGGTCTGGATCAGCGAGATCTCGATCGAATAGTTGCGGCCCTGCGTGAAGGCATACCCGGGCACCGTGAAGTCGGCAGCGTTGACGGTGTAGGACGTGGTGCTGGGCTGCACGTTGCGCGACGCCACCTGGCCGTTGTTGCCGGGCCCGATCAGCCCTTTGTCAAAGATGTTCAGGCGGTAGCCGTTGACGGCAGCGCCTGGCGGCGGCGTCCAGCTGAAGGTGGGGTTGGCGCTGGTGCCCGACAGCGTGATGCTGTTGACGAAGGGTGCCTGCTGGGCATTGACGTTCATGCTCACCGTCGTGCTGGCGGTGTCCGCGCCGTTGGTGAAACGCATGTTCCATGGGCCATACAGCGCGCGGTCGTCAGCCATGTAGCGGGCGAAGAAATTGGGGATCGACGGGCCGGGGTCGAAGTTGATGGTGCGGGTCACCGTGGCGCCCGTGACCCGGTTCGTCGTCGTGCCCACGCCCGAGGTGCCGGCCAGGCCGTTGGGCGTCACTGAATTGGCGCCGATGCGCAGGAAGTTGCCGGCCGCAAAGCCCAGCGAATTCACCGCGCGGTGTTCCAGGTTCATGAAGGGCGTGGTGATGGTGACCGGCGCTGCGAGCACGGCGGCCGGGGCCACCAGCCCCAGCAGCAGGACTGCCAGCGCTCTTGATGTTGAACTTTGGCGATGCATGTCAAACCCTCCTGTGCCGCTGCTTCGCTGCGCCACCAGCGGCGCAGGACGAATCCGGGTTGTGACGAATTGTTTGACCGCGGGCGAAGAAAGGCATCCACCCAAACAATGATCGCCCCCTCGACACCGAGGGCTGAATCAACCCGCATGGGGTGCAAACACCCGCAAGCGGTGGCCGTCAGGGCCCGGCTGCGGCCAGCGCCAGCAGGTGCTGCACCAGTTGCTGCGGCTGGCTGACCATGGGGCAATGCCCGGTCTGCATCTCGATCACCTTGAAGCCCGGCATCGCACGCACCCTTTCGCGCATTGCGGCGATGCTGGGGTAGGCCGGCTGCACACAGTCGATGAAGCTGCGCGGCAGCCGCGCCCAGCGGTCGCCGTTGAAATGCAGCGGGTCGCGGTAGGGGCCGAAGGGGTGCGGCACCTGGCGGCGTTGCAGCCAGTCGCGGTCAGCGCCGGTGATGCCGAAGTCGATGGGGTCGGGCGGCGGCAGCGCGTGGCCGTTGGCCTGCGCCGCAGCGGTGCGCGTAGCGACGACCTCGGCACTGTGCGAGTCACCCCAGCCCTCGCCCGGCAGCGGCACCATGGCGTCGATGTAGATGATGTGGCGCACGGCCAGCGGGTCGGCGTCCAGCAGCTGGTCCGCCGCGCCGGTGACCACCATGCCGCCGTAGCTGTGGCCGACCAGCACGGCGCCGCTCAATTCTTCCGATTGCACCAAGGCCGCGACATCTGCCACATGCGTCGCGAGTTTGATGCCGGGGTGGCGCAGGTGAGCGCGGTCGCCGTCGCCGGTGAGCGTGACCGCATGCACCTCGTGGCCGGCCGCTCGCAACGGCGCCAACAAGCGGCGCCAGATCCAGGCGCCGCCCCAGGCGCCGTGCACCAGAACGATTGGCGCGGGTTTCATGGCCGCTCCACGGGTGGTTTCATGCGCAACGTCAGCGCAGGCCGGCGTTGATGCGCGCCAGCACGTCAGCGCCAGGGCAGAGGTCACCTTCCGCCAGCGCGTTCAATGCCTGCGGCACTGTCTGCAGTGCGGCATGCAGGTCCTTCGCTTCGGGGTCCACGTACAGCAGGCCAGTGGGAATTTCGCCTTCGTCCTGCATCGCGGCCAGGTGATTCATGGCGGTGCGGCGGTGCGTGGCGTCGTAGTCGGCGTGCAGCTTGCGCAGGCGCATCGTGCCGCCGCCAGGCTGCGGCAGATCGATGCAACCGCCGGGTGCGGGTTCGGCATGCAGTTCGGGCGCCAGATCGATGAAGTCAATGCGGCTGACGGCGTCGTTGTGTTCGCGCACATGGTCATAGCTGCGTGTGCTGCCAGGGTGATTGTTGAAGGCCACACAAGGGCTGATGACGTCGATGAAAGCCGCGCCGCCGTGGGCAATGGCACCCTTGATGAGTGGCACCAGTTGCCCCTTGTCGCCGCTGAAACCGCGTGCCACGTAGGTGGCACCCAATTGCAGCGCCAGCGCCACCAGGTCCACCGCCGCTTCGTTGTTGAGTGCGCCTTTCTTGCTCTTGCTGCCGCGGTCTGCGGTGGCGCTGAACTGGCCCTTCGTCAAACCATAGACGCCGTTGTTTTCAACGATGTAGACCATGCGCACGCCGCGCCGCATGACGTGCGCAAACTGACCCAGGCCGATGCTGGCGCTGTCGCCGTCGCCGCTGATGCCCAGATACAGCAGGTCACGATTGGCCAGGTTGGCGCCGGTCAGCACACTGGGCATGCGGCCATGCACGGTGTTGAAGCCGTGGCTGGCACCCAGGAAGTAGTCGGGCGTCTTGCTGCTGCAGCCGATGCCGCTGAGCTTGGCCACGCGGTGCGGCTGGATGTCCATTTCCCAGCAGGCCTGGATCAGCGCGGCCGAGATGCTGTCGTGCCCGCAGCCGGCGCACAGGGTGCTGACGCGGCCTTCGTAGTCGCGGCGTGTGTACCCGACCTTGTTGGGCTGCAGGCTGGGGTGGTGCAGCCGGGGCTTGGTGATGTAGGTCATGACAGGATTCTTTCGCGGCGCGGCGCCACGGCCAGTGCGTGCACGCTGTCAGTGATGGCCTGGGTGATGAAGCGCGCGGTGATGGGCGTGCCGTCGTAGTGCAGCACCTTGATCAACCATTCGGGGTCGATCTCAAGCTCCGTCATCAGCAGCGTGCGCATCTGTGCGTCGCGGTTCTGTTCGACAACAAACACGCGGTCGTGCATGGCGATGAATTCAGCCACGCTGGCCGGGAACGGGAAGGCGCGAAGCCGCATCGCATCCAGGTGGATGTGCGAGGCCGCCAGTTCTTCCAGCGCCTCTGCCATAGCCGGCGCGGTGGAGCCGAAGTACAGCACCCCGAGTCGCGTTTTCTTGGCCGCGGCGCGCACTTCTGGCGCGGGCACCAGCGTGGCGGCGGTGGCAAACTTCTGCAGCAGCCGGTGCACGTTGTAGAGGTAGTCAGGCCCGGCTTCGGAATAGCGCGCGTAGGCGTCGCGCGTGGTGCCACGCGTGAAGTAGGCGCCTTTGGCGGGATGCGTGGCGGGCAGCGTGCGCCAGGGGATGCCGTCGCCATCGACGTCCTTGTAGCGGCCGAAGTCCTTGCCGGCTTCCAGTTCATCAAACGACAGGACCTTGCCGCGGTCGTAGCGGCGTTCGTCGTCCCACTGCAGCGGTTTGCACAGGCGCTGGTTCATGCCGATGTCCAGGTCGGTCATCACGAACACCGGCGTCTGCAAGCGGTCGGCCAGGTCGAGCGCGGTGGCGCTGAACTCGAAGCATTCGGTGGGGTCTTGCGGCAGCAACAGCACGTGTTTGGTGTCGCCATGGCTGGCGTAGGCGCAGCTCAGGATGTCGGCCTGTTGCGTGCGTGTCGGCATGCCGGTGCTGGGGCCGCCGCGCTGCACGTTGATGATGGTCAGCGGGATCTCTGCAAAGTAGGCCAGGCCGATGAATTCCGTCATCAGGCTCACGCCCGGCCCCGACGTGCAGGTGAAGGCGCGCGCGCCATTCCAGCCCGCACCGGTGATGATGCCGATGGAGGCGATCTCGTCTTCGGCCTGCACGATGGCGTAACGCGCGTCGCCACTGCCGGGTTCGTGGCGGTACTTCTTGCAGTAGCTCTGGAACGCTTCAGCCACCGACGACGAAGGCGTGATCGGGTACCAGGCGCAGACCGTGGCGCCGCCATAGACGCAGCCCAGGGCGGCGGCGGCGTTGCCCTCCATGAAGATCAAATCGCCGACCGCATTGGCACGCTTCACGCGCAATCCCACGCCACCGTGGGTCAACGACTTCAGGTGGTCGCGCGCAAAGCCTCGGCCGGACTGCAGCGCGCGCACATTCGATTCCAGCAGCCGCTCCTTGCCCTTGTACTGTTCGCTGAACAGGCCCTCGATGACGCGCCCGTCCACGTCCATCAATTCCGACAGCGCACCCAGCACCATGATGTTCTTGAACAGCGTGCGCTGGCGCGGGTCTTCGTAGGTGGCGTTGCAGATCGCCGTCACCGGCATGCCGATGATGGTGATGTCGCTGCGCATGGCGCCGGGCAGCGGCTTGGTGCTGTCGTGAAAAAGGTAGCCGCCGGGCTCGACCTCGAGCACGTCCTGCTCCCAGGTCTGGGGGTTCATGGCCACCATCATGTCGATGCCGCCGCGCCTGCCCAGCCAGCCGCGTTCACTGACGCGCACTTCGTACCAGGTCGGCAGGCCCTGGATGTTGCTGGGGAAAATGTTGCGCGGGCTCACCGGCACGCCCATGCGCAGGATGGCCTTGGCGAAGATCTCGTTCGCCGACGCCGAACCCGAGCCGTTGACGTTGGCAAACTTGATGACGAAGTCGTTAACGGATTCGATGCGCTTCATGCTGTCACCCCCACCCGTTTGCCCGGCGGCGTGCTGTCGCGGCATTGATGCCCGGCCTGCGTTGTCGTCAACAGAAACTTCTGCATGTCCCACGCGCCCGTTGGGCAGCGTTCGGCGCACAGGCCGCAGTGCAGGCACACGTCTTCGTCCTTCACCATCACCCGCTGCGTCTTCAGTGTGCCACTCACGTACAGCGTTTGCTCGGTGTTCTGCGCCGGCGCCTTCAGCCGCATGCGCAGCTCACCTTCTTCGCCGTTGTCGGTGAAGGTGATGCAGTCGGTGGGGCAGATGTCGACGCAGGCATCGCATTCGATGCATAGCTTGTCGGCAAACACCGTCTGCACGTCGCAATTCAGGCAGCGTTCAGCCTCCTTGAACGCAGTCGGCAGGTCAAAGCCCAACTCCACTTCGACCTTGATGCTGGACAGCGCTTTCTGCGCATTGGCCCAGGGCACCTTGAAGCGCGGGTCGTTGCTGGGTGAATTGGCGTAACTCCACTCGTGGATGCCCATCTTCTGCGACACCAGGTTGACGTGCGGCGGCGGCCGCTGCGTCACCGGTTCACCGTGCAGAAAGCGGTCCATCGACACCGCCGCTTCGTGGCCATGTGCGACGGCGGTGATGATGTTCTTGGGGCCGAATGCCGCGTCGCCGCCGAAGTAAACGCGCGGCAAGGATGATTGGAAGCTCTTCGGGTCCACCTGCGGCATGCCGTGGCTGTCAAAGGCCAGGCCGCAGTCGCGTTCGATCCAGGGGAAGGCGTTCTCCTGGCCGACTGCCACCAGCACCTCGTCGCAGGCGATCAACACCGGCGGCTCGCCTGTGCTGACGAGGCTGCGTTTGCCCTTGTCGTCATAGACCGCCTTGACGACATCAAAGCGCATGCCGACGAGCACGCCGCCTTCCACCACGAATGCCGTGGGCACGTGGAAATTGATGATCGGGATGCCTTCGTGCTGCGCGTCTTCCTTCTCCCACGGCGAGGCTTTCATTTCCTCAAAGCCCGACCGCACCACCACCTTCACGCTGTCCGCGCCCAGCCGGCGTGCGGACCGGCAGCAGTCCATCGCCGTGTTGCCGCCACCCAGCACGATGACGCGTTTCTTCACCGCCGTGACGTGGCCGAAGGACACCGACGCCAGCCAGTCGATGCCAATGTGGATGCTGCCCGCCGCTTCCGCACGGCCGGGCAATTGCAGGTCGCGCCCGCGCGGCGCGCCGCAGCCGACGAACACGGCGTCGTAGTCCAGCGTCAGCAGCGCTTTCATTGAATCGACGCGCTGGCCCGACTTGAAATCGACACCCAGGTTCAGGATGTAGCCGGTCTCTTCGTCGATCACGCTTTCAGGCAACCTGAAGCGCGGGATCTGCGTGCGGATGAAACCGCCTGCCTTGGCTTCGCTGTCGAACACGGTGACGGCATAACCTTGCGACGCCAGGTCTCGCGCCACCGTCAATGACGCCGGCCCAGCGCCGACGCAGGCCACCTTCTTGCCGTTTTTGGGCAGCGGCTGGGGGATCATGGCGCGCACTTCGCCGCTCTTGAAATCGGCCGCGACACGCTTCAAGCGGCAGATGGCGACGGGCTCTGGCTTGGCGGTGTTTTCTTCTTCGGCGCGGCCACGTCTGCAGGCCGGTTCGCAAGGCCGGTCGCAGGTGCGGCCCAGCACGCCGGGAAACACGTTGCTGACCCAGTTCACCATGTAGGCGTCGTCGTAACGACCCTGGGCAATGAGCCGGATGTATTCCGGCACGGGAGTGTGGGCCGGGCAAGCCCATTGGCAGTCGACGACCTTGTGGAAGTAATCCGGGTCGCTCACGTTCGTCGCTCGCACACTGGTCTCCTTGCAGGGCTTGCTCAGCGCGGAGTTCCGCGTCGACGGCACTGTTTTTGGCGTCGCCAGTTTAAGCCCGCTGCCACCGTGGATGCACCGATGCACCCAGGCTGGGGCTGGCGCCTGAGGCAACCCTTATCAAGTCCGTTTAAAGGCCGGGCGCTCGGCAACGCGGGCGGCAGGTTTGGCGCCCGACTTCAGGCCTAGCCGCTGCTGCAGCACCCGCAGCGGCTGCTTGAAATACGGGCTCACGTCCGGCTGCTGCTCAAAGGCAGCCTGGGCCTGGGCAGCAAGTTCAGTGGCATCGCTGCGCTTGCCCGCCTGCAGCGCGCACAAGCCGGCCAGCGCGCGGGCATGCGCCAGGTCGGGGCTACCGACGTATAGGCTGGCGACCAGGCTGTTGATGCGCAAGCGCTGCAGATTCAGCCCTTGTGCGGAGTCGCCGAGTGCGCACAAGACTCTGCCGCGCACCAGGGCCTGGTCGGCCAGCGCCGTGTCGGGTTGCGCGTCACGCGCGGATTCGGCGCGGGCAACTGGCATGGGCATGGGCAACAACGCCAGCGCCGCTTGCGCGCCTTGGACGTCACCCTGCTCAAGCCGCAACTGGGCCTGCACCAGGCGCAGCGTCGCCACCGGTTCGTCGCCGCCCACGCTGCCGGGTGAAGGCGCATCGAAGGGCGGCGCCGAGTCGATCAGCGCCAAGGCCTGCGCGCCCTGCCCCTGCATCGCCAGGTTCTGCGCCAGCATGGCGTAGGTCCATGCCGTCCAGGGGTGCGATGACATGCCGATGCGCTGGCGAAAAGCCAGGTGCTTTTCAAACTGGCGCGCCGCTTCGGCGTGCTCACCGGCCTGCATGGCGACACTGCCCGACACCCACAGCAGCCACGGCTCCAGCTGGGCCGCCAACGCTTTGTCCTGCATCAGCACCGGCACGCTCAACGCCAGTTGCTGGCGGGCGTCGTGCACCTGGCCCCAGCGCGACTGGATCCACGCCAGCCGGAACTGCACGTCGGCCTTCAAGGCCGCCGGCAGCAGGCCACCTTCGCTCTGCAGCGCCTGCTGCGCACCCTGCACTTTGGCCAGCGCAGCCGCGTACGGCAGTTGGCCGTAAAGGTAGAGCATGGCGTAGAAGGCGCTCTCTTCGACTGCCGCGCGGATCTCGGCCACGCCGCCTTGAGCACGCAGGCTGCTGACAGCCGCGTCAGCCTGTTCGCGCGCAGCCTTGGCGCGGCCGTAGGACAGCAGCATGTCGGCATGGCGCAGCTGCATGCGCACCACGCGCGGTGACTGCGCGCCTTCGGCTTGCTCTGCAATCCCAATGGCCTCGCGGTACAGCGGCAAGGCAGCGTCGAAGCGGTTGGAAAAAGCGAAGCGCTGGGCCCGCGCCCAGCGCACTTCGGCGCGCGGACCGCTGGGCGTGGCGGGGCCCTTGTCGAGCAAGGCCTCGGCGGCGGCCAGCGCTGCATCGCCCTGTTCCATGCGGCCTTGAGAAAACTGGGCCAGCGCCAGCCAGCGCTGTGCTTCCACGGTGGTCTGCGGGTCACGGTTGTCGTCCTGCTGCAGCACCGCGCGCGCACCCGCTTCGGCCTGTGCAAACTGGCCCGTGCGGTATTGCAGCTCCACCAGCACGACGGCGCCGCGCGACTGCTCGTCGCCCGGTGCATCGGCTTCCTGCAGCGCCTGCACGTGGCGCTGCGCATGCGCCAGCGCACGGCTGGGAGCACCCATGTCCAGCAGCACACCGGCGACCACACCGTGCAGGTCAGCCTGCAGTCGCGGCTGGCCGGCGAAGCGGGTGTCGATGAGCCTGGCGCCACGTTCCAGCAGCATCTCTGCCGGAAGTTGGCGCAGGCCTGCGCCGGCCGCACCACCGCCGGTGTTGGCACGAAACAGGTCGACGACAAAAGCCTGCACGGTGCGTGCACGTTCGGACTGCTGTTGCGCGCGCTGCGCCTGCACCATGGCCACCGCGCCGCCGCCCGCCAGGGCCAGTGTGACGGCAGCGCCCGATGCAAAGACCAGGCGGTGGCGCTGCAGCAGTTTGCGCAGCCGGTACCCCACGCTGTCGGGCTGCGCGCTGACCGGCTGGCCGGCCAGGTGGCGTTCAAGGTCGTCGGCCAGCGCTGCGGCGGTGCCGTAGCGGCGCTCGGGTTCGCGGCGCAGGCACTGGGCGAGGATGGCATCGACTTCGCCGCGCAGCGCACGCGCTTGGGCGCGCGTGGCTGCACGGGCGCTGGCAGGGCCAGGCTCGGTGTGCAGGATGGCTTCTTCAAGTGCCGCTGCCGAGCTGCGCGATGGCCGGTGCGGCAGCGTGCCGGTGAGCAATTCAAAGAGCATCGCCCCCAGCGAATAGATGTCGGCCGCCACACCCAGTGGGCCGCCGGACACCTGTTCTGGCGACGCGTAGGCCGGTGTCATGGCGCGGCCGTATTCCTGCGTCAGGTTTGCGTTCACAGACTCCGCGTCCACGGGCCCGGCGTCGAGCATCTTCGCGATGCCAAAGTCCAGCAAGCAGGCTTGGCCCTGCGCCGACACGATGACGTTGCTGGGCTTGATGTCGCGGTGGATCACCAGCCGCCCGTGGGCGTGCGCCACCGCGCGCACCACCTGCACGAAGAGGCGCAAGCGGGCCGGCGTGTCCAGCCGCTGCTGGGCGCAGTAGAGGTCCAGCGCCAGGCCATCGACGTATTCCATCGCGATGTAGGGGCGTCCGCGTTCGTCAAGGCCGGCGTCGTACAGGCGGGCGATGTGCGGGTGTTCCAGCAGCGCGCCAATTTCCCGTTCGCGCGCCATGCGCTCGGCCAGGCCGGCCGACGCACTCAGGCGCGGCAGCTTCAGCGCCACCTGGCGCTGGAAGGCGCCGTCGGCACGTTCAGCCAACCACACCGACCCCATGCCACCGCGGCCGATTTCGCGCAGCAGCCGGTATGGGCCGACTCGTTCGCCGGGCAAGGCCACCGGGTCGGTGGCCCCCAACCGCGGCAGTTGCCGCAACGCGTCGCCGCGTCGGCTGTCACCGGACTCAACGGCTTGAAGGTCTTGATCGCCCTCAACGCCTTCGCCGCCGCCACTGACGCTGCGCGTCTGTGCGCTTCGGCTGTGGTGGGCAAGCATGCTGCGCAGCCGTGCGGCGTGCACCTGCGCGGCTGGCGGCAGGCGCGCCAGCCAGGCTTCGCGGTCGGCGGCGGGCAGCACCAGTGCATCGTCCAGCAGACGGCTGAGTGCGGAGATGTCTTGGGGTGTCAGGGCCATGGTCGCTTGTTCTTGACCAGACGGGCCGACCCTGGCCAACCGGACAGCGGCTGCTTCAAAGCGCGGGCATCCAGGGTTTTCACTCTTCGAGCATCGCACGCAGCAGCAGCCGCGCTTTCTCCCAGTCGCGGCGCACGGTGCGGTCGGTGATGTCCAGCGCGTCGGCAATTTCCTGTTCGCTGTAACCACCGAAGTAGCGCATTTCCACCACTTGCGCCAGGCGCGGTTCGGCCGCAGCCAGTTGTTCCAGCGCCTGGTGGACGCCCAGCACTTCGTCTTCACCGCTGGGCAACTGGTCGGCCACTTCGGTGTCCAGCGTGCAGCGCTGCAAATCACCACCACGGCGTTCGGCCAGGCGTTCACGCACGGTGTCGACGATGACCGACCGCATCACCGCTGACGCGTAAGCGAAGAAGGCGCGGCGATCCGGAGTGCGCAACTGGCCGCTGCGGATGAAGCGCAGGTAGGACTCGTGCACCAGTGCAGTGGTGTCCATCACCGTGTTGCGGCCGCCGTCGCGCAGGCGCGAACGGGCCAACTGGCGCAGTTCGCCATACGCGCCTTCAAACAGCGCTTCCTGAGCGCCCGGTTCGCCCGCGTTGACGCGGCGCACCAGCTCGGCAATATCACTCATTGCTCATTTTCCCGATCAGTGTCCTTTTCAGAGCGTGCTTGCACCGCAGCTTGCAACGCGGCAGGCAGCCCACTGCACACTGTAGGCGCCAGCGCCTTGGCGGCCATCCTTCTTTCCATCAAACAGCCAGGGCAGACCGGCTGCCGCCATGGCACGATAGCTCCCCATGCCCACCCGCAAAGCCGTCACGCCCGACCTGCTCGACGACCACCTGCTGCGCGCCGTCGCCAACCGCGGTGGCGTGCGCAACTATGCCGCCAACGCCGTGCTGGTGACCGAAGACGACCGATCGGACGCGCTCTTTGTCATCCTGAGCGGCCGCGTCAAGGCCTACGGTTCGGCCGAAGACGGCCGCGAAGTGGTCTACACCATCCAGGGTGTGGGCGAATACTTCGGCGAAATGACGCTCGACGGCGGCCTGCGGTCGGCCAGCGTCATAACGCTGGAGCCCACCACCTGCGCGGTGGTGCCGGGCGCCGACGTGCGTGACTTCCTGGCCCAGAACCCCGACTTCGCGCTGAACGTCATCAAGAAGCTGATTCGCCTGGCTCGCAGTTCCACCGACCACGTCAAGAGCCTGGCGCTGGACGATGTCTACGGCCGTGTCACCAAACTGCTGCGCACACTGGCAAAGGACGAAAACGGCGTGATGACGGTGCCCGACAAGCTGACGCAGCAGGACATTGCAGAACGCGTGGGCTCATCGCGTGAAATGGTCAGCCGCGTCTTCAAGCCGCTGAGTGAAGGCGGTTATGTCGAAACACGCGCCGGCCGCATCGTGCTGCTGAAGAAGCTGCCGGCTCGCTTCTAAGTCAGCACAAACCGCACAGGCCTGCCGTGGAGCTTTACGACGCCCTGCTCGAACAAGGCAGCCGCCTGCTGGCGTCGCTGTCTGAACCCGAACAGGTGCTGGCGCTGGCGTCGGCGGGTGTGGCCTCTTTGCTCGTGATCGTCAGCGCCTTCGTGAAGACGATGATCCCGCTGCGCTGGCTGGCGGTGGCCAGCAACGTCGGCTTCATCCTGTACGGGCTGACCTATCCTGCGCCGCTGATGGTGGCACTGCACGCGGTGCTGCTGCCCGTCAACGCAGTGCGGGTGTGGCAGATGATCCGGCTGACGCGCCGCGTCGCCGCGGCCACTGCCGACGCGCAGCAACTGCAGGTCTGGCTGCGGCCGTACATGCGCAGCCGACACTACAAAGCCGGGGCCCCGCTTTTTGCCGTGGGCGACGAAGCCGACCGCCTGTACTTCCTGGTCAGCGGCACGGTTGAACTGCCCGAAGTGGGCCGCACGCTGCAGGCCGGGCAGATGTTGGGCGAGATCGCCTTCTTCGCGCCAGACCGCCGGCGCAGCAGCAGCGCGCGCTGCGTCACCGACAGCACGCTGCTGTCGATTGACGAAGACACCTTCAAGCAACTGGTCTATCAAAACCCCGATTTCGGGCTTGAAGTGGTCAAGCTCATCGCGGGGCGGTTGACCGGCGACATCCAGCGCTTGCAGTCGCGCCGTCAGGGTCCGTCGAATCCGCCGACCTGATTACACTCGGCGGCGCGCCGGAAGCTCGAATCGGTGCCCCCTTCCATCCGCACAGGTGAGTCATGAAAAACGCCGTCCTGCTTTCCGCCCTGTTGTTGTGCGCGTCAGTCTTTGCCGCCGAGGTCAAGACCAATTTCCTGGATCACTCCAACGACGCCTTGATCGACGACACCACCGCCTTTTCGGTGATGAAGGAAAGCATCCCGGTCAAGGTGTGGAAGATCTACCCGGCCAGCAAGTACGCCTTCCTGAGCCAGGTGGAAGGCGGCGTCAATGCAGCCGGCCTCTGCGTGGTGACGGCTCGCGTGATGGTGCTGCCGCTGACGGCCACCGTGCGCGCGCCGCTGTTTCGTCCGCTGCCCAAGATGACGGCCACTGCCTATGACGCCATTCCCGGCGCAACCGTCGACAAGTGCAAGACTTTGGCCAAGGACAAGCTGAAAGAAGCCACCGGCGCGGTGGTGTCCAACATCGTCAAGATCTGAAGCGTCAGCGCGCTGATTGCGGCCCAGTCGCGGCGCCGTAGAGGCCGCGTTCGCTGGCCATCAGCCGCACCAGGCCAAAGAGCGCGTCGATGTTCGGCGTCGCCAAGCCCAGGTGGTTGCCAATCTCGCGCACCGCGCCCACCAGCGCATCAATCTCCAGCGGCCGCCCGGCTGCAGCATCTTGCAGCATGCTGGTGCGAAAACTGCCGAGCTTGCGCGTGATGGTGTGGCGCTCTTCGGGGCGCTGGTCGATGGGGATGCCGAAGGCGGCGCCGATGTGTTGGGCCTCTAACATGATTGCGCTGCAGAAACCGCGCACCAGCGGGTCGTCAAGGATGCGGTCGCACGGCGCGCCGGTGATCGCAGAGATGGGATTCATCGTCATGTTGCCCCAGAGCTTGAACCAGACCTCGCGCTGGATGCGGTCTGACGCCGTCACCGCCAGGCCCGCTGCAGTGAGCAAGTCGGCCAGGCTCTGCAGTGCTTCATCCGTGCCGCCAAGTGCCTTGCCAACCACGATGCCGTTGCCACTGACATGGCGCACGCGCCCTGGTGCCGGGCTGGTGCTGGACAAGTGCACCACACCGCCCACCACCTGCGCGGCCGGGATGTGCGCACGCGCGACGCCGCCCGGGTCCACGCTGTGCAACGACAGACCGTGGCAGGCGCCGGGCAGGCCTTCAAAAAACCACCAGGGCACGCCGTTCATGGCAGCCAGCACCTGCGTTTTCGGGCCCATCAAGGCGCGCACGGCCGGCGCCACGCTGGCCAATGCCGGGCCCTTGACGGCCAGGATGACAAGGTCCTGGACGCCCAGGGCTGACGCGTCGTCGCTAGCGTGCAGCAGCACCGGCTGGCTCGCTGCCGCTGTCTCGAGCACGAGGCCGTGGTGCCGCACCGCCGCCAGCGTAGCGCCACGCGCCAGCGCCGACAACGTGACCGTGCCGGCCGGCAGCCGCGTGCCCATCCAGGCCGCCAGCAAGCCACCAATGGCGCCCAGGCCGACGATGCAGACTTTCATCAACGCTCCTCATGCACTTCTTCGGGCGCGCAGTCTAAGGCGCGGGGCATGATCCATTCAGGCGAGCTCACGGCCACACTCTCCGCCGCCTTCACCGGCGCCACGCTCGGCCTGACGCTGATCGTGGCCATCGGCGCGCAGAACGCCTTTGTGCTGCGCCAGGGCCTGCGCCGCGAACACGTCGGCGCCATCGTCGCCTTCTGCGCGCTGGCCGATGCACTGCTGATGCTGGCCGGCGTGGCCGGGCTGGCGCAACTGCTGGGCCAGCGCCCGGCGCTGGCCTTCTGGTTGACTGCGGGCGGCGCCACGTTCCTGCTGCTCTACGGCCTGCGCGCACTGTGGCGCGCGGCGCGGCCGGGCAGCCTGCAGGCCGCCGATGGCGCTGCCTCGATCACGCTGGCGCAGGCCCTGGCGCAGACCGCCGCTTTCACGCTGCTGAACCCGCATGTCTACCTGGACACCGTGCTGCTGGTGGGCAGCGTGGGTGCGCAGATGGGCGATGCACGCTGGTGGTTCGCTGGCGGAGCGGCGCTGTCCAGCGTGATGTGGTTCACCGCGCTGGGCTATGGCGCGCGCTGGCTGGCCCCGGTGTTCGCAAGGCCACGCGCGTGGCAGGTGCTGGACGGGCTGATCGGCGTGGTGATGCTGGCGCTGGCGGCCATGCTGGTGGGGCGGCTGACGATGTAAACGGCACCTGCAGACCGCTTCACAGCTGTTTCACAGCCGCACCATGACGTGCCGCGGCACGGTGTAGTCCTCCAGCGCGTAGATGCTCATGTCCTTACCGTAGCCGCTGCTCTTCAGGCCGCCGTGCGGCATTTCGTTGACGAGCATGAAGTGGGTGTTGATCCAGGTGCAGCCGTATCGCAGCTTCTTGGCCACGCGCATGGCGCGGCCCACGTCCTGCGTCCACACGCTGCTGGCCAGGCCGTAGTCGCTGTCGTTGGCCCAGCGGATGGCCTCTTCGGTGTCGGTGAAGCGGGTCACGCTGACGACAGGGCCGAAGACTTCGCGACGGACGATCTCGTCGTCCTGGCGTGCACCGGCCACCACGGTGGGCTCGAAGAAGAAGCCGGCGCTGTACTTGTCACTGCCCGTGCCATTCCCCGGTGCTTTGCCGCCGGCCGTGACTTCCATGTGGCCGGCGGCCTGCGCGCGTTCCACGAAGCCGGCCACGCGGCTGCGCTGGCGTTCGCTGATGAGGGGCCCGATCTCGGCATCCGCTTCGTCCTGCAGGCCCATCTTGATGGTCTTGACGGCGCTGCTCAGGTCGGCCACCAGCTTGTCGTAGATCTTGCCGCCGGCATAGATGCGGCAGGCGGCCGTGCAGTCCTGGCCGGCGTTGTAGTAGCCGAAGGTGCGCAGGCCTTCGACCACGCTGGCCAGATCGGCATCGTCAAACACCAGCACGGGGGCCTTGCCACCCAATTCCAGATGGGTGCGCTTGAGCGTGCCGCTGGCGGCCTGCAGGATCTTGCGGCCCGTGGCCACGTCGCCAGTCACGCTGACCATCGCCACCAGCGGGTGTTCCACCAGCGTCTGGCCCACCGTGGCGCCGCGGCCGGTGACGACGTTGAGCACGCCCTTCGGGAAGATCTGCGCCACCACCTGGGCCAGCAGCAGCGTGCTCAGCGGCGTCTGTTCACTGGGCTTGATAACGACTGTGTTGCCCGCAGCCAGTGCCGGCGCGATTTTCCAGGCCGCCATCATCAGCGGGTAGTTCCACGGCGCGATCGAGGCCACCACGCCCACCGCATCGCGGCGGACCATGCTGGTGTGGCCTGCCAGGTACTCACCCGCCAGCGGCCCGCCCATGCAGCGCACGGCACCGGCAAAGTAGCGGAAGCAGTCGGCCACGGCCGGCATCTCGTCGCCCAGAGCGCGGGCATAAGGCTTGCCGCAGTTCAGGCTTTCGAGGCGCGCAAATTCTTCGGCGCGCGCTTCGATGGCGTCGGCCAGTTTCAGCAGCAAGCGGCTGCGTTCCATGGGCGTGGTGTCGCTCCAGGTCTCGAAGGCGCGGTGCGCGGCCGCCACGGCCTGCTGCACCTGCTGGGCGCTGGCTTCGGGCAGCGCCACCAGCAGTGCGCCGGTGGCGGGGTTGAGCACGCGTTCGGCTTCGCCTTCGCCGGGCACGAAAGCGCCGTCGATGAGCAGCTGGGTGGGTAGGTTGGGCAGGTTGGGGGTCAAGGCGGGCTCCTCTTTCAACGGTGGCCGGATTCGTCGGCACGGGTCAGTGAATAGGCCATCAGGATGGGCACGAAGGTCAGCGCAATGATGACCACGGCCACCACGTTGGTCACCGGTCGCTGGCGCGGGCGGATCAGCTCCTGCAGCATCCAGATCGGCAGCGTGGTCTGCTGGCCGGCGGTGAAGGTGGTGACGATGACCTCGTCAAAGCTCAGCGCAAAGGCTAGCAGCGCACCCGCCAGCAGCGCGCTTCCAAGCTGCGGCAGGATGATGTAGCGCAGGGTCTGGAAACCGTCGGCGCCCAGGTCCATGCTGGCTTCGATGAGGTTCGGGTTCAGCCGTCGCAGCCGCGCCACCGCGTTGTTGAACACCACCACCACGCAGAAGGTGGCGTGGCCGATGACGATGGTCCAGAAGCTGAACGGAATCTCCAGCGTGTGGAAGGCGGACCGCAGCGCGATGCCGCTCAAGATGCCGGGTAGCGCGATGGGCAGGATGAGCAGCAGGTTGATCGCGTCGCGGCCGAAAAACCGTGCGCGCGCCAGCGCTGCAGCGGCCAGCGTGCCCAGCACCAGCGCAATCGCCGTGCTCCAGGCCGCGACACCCAGCGACAGGCGGATGGCCGCCCACACGTCGTCGCGCCCCCAGGCCACGGCAAACCACTGCAGCGTCAGCGCCGGGGGCGGAAAGACGTAGCTCTTGTCTTCGGCACTGAAGGCATACAGGATGATCAGCGCCAGCGGGATGTGCAGGAACAGCACCACGCCCCAGGCGGCGATGGGCAACCACTTAAAGCGCATCAAAAGCCCCGCGCCGCTTGGCAAACCACAGGTAGGCGGCAATCACCACGATGGGCACGAGCGAGAACGCCGCCGCGAAGGGCAGATTGCCGGCGACCCCCTGCTGGCGGTAGACGATCTGGCCGATGAAGAGCGTGCTGTCGCCGATGACCTGCGGGATGATGTAGTCGCCTAACGTCAAACTGAAGGTGAAAATCGAGCCCGCTGCCACGCCCGGCATGGCCAGTGGCAGGATCACATTGCGAAAGGTGGTGGCCGGGCGGGCGCCCAGGTCGGCACTGGCTTCCAGGGTGGACGCGGGAATGCGTTCGATGGCCGCCATGATGGGCAGCACCATGAAGGGCAGCCACATGTAGACAAAAACGATGAAGGTGCCCAAAGTGGAAAAGCTCAGCGACGGCCCGCCGATGGCCGGGGTGGCCAGCAGCGCGTCCAGCAGCCACTGCGCGTGCAACTGCGTGGCCAACCACGACAGGGCGCCTTCCTTGGCCAGCAGCAGTTTCCAGGCGTACAGCCGCACCAGGTAGCTGCTCCAGAGCGGCAGCATGACGGCGACATAGAGCAGGGCCTTCTCCATGCCGCGTGCGTGGCGCGCCATGTAGTAAGCCAGCGGGAAGGCCAGCACGGTGCAGGCGGTGGTCACCGCCACCGCCATCACGATCGTGCGGCGCGCCGAGTCCAGGTTGGCCGGCTCCAGCAAGGCCACAAAGTTGGACAGACCCACTTCGCGCACGACCTGCCCGGTGAAGTCGTCGAGCCTGAAAAACGCCTGCGCCAACAGCGCCAGCAGGCTGCCCAGGTAGATGACGCCAAACCACAGCAGCACGGGGCCCAGCAGCGCCAGCAGCAGCAGGCCACGGCGGGTGTACAGCAGGTCTGACAGCCAGCGCTGCCCGCTGGCGCCGGGTGCAAGAGCTGAAGCCGTCTGTGTCATGCGCCGCTCATGGGCCGTTCATGCACCGCTCATGCGCCACTCATGCGCCACTGAGGGCATGCACCGCAGCAGCGTCCCAGTGCAGGTGCACGGTGCTTCCCGAGCCGACCGTACCCATAGCGCCGCCTGCGCCAGCGGCAGCGCCTGCGCCCAGGTCGGCCTGCAGCGGCGTGTCGCCCAGGTCCACGCGCAGCCGCGTGAAACTGCCGAAGTACTGCACCTCGGTCACGGTGCCACTGGCGCGGGCGCCGGCCGCTGCACCCAGGGTGATGCGTTCGGGCCGCAACAGCGCCGCAGCGTGGCCGGTGAGGCGCTGCGCCACCGCCCCTTCCAGCACGTTGGCGGCACCCACAAACTGCGCCACGAAACGCGTGGCCGGCGTGTCGTAAATCTGCTGCGGCGTGCCCACCTGTTCAAGCCTGCCGCGGTTGAAGACGCCGATGCGGTCGCTCATCGACAGCGCTTCATGCTGGTCGTGGGTGACGAAGACGAAGGTGATGCCCAGGCGCCGCTGCAGCGCCTTTAACTCGCTCTGCATCTGCTCACGCAGTTTCAGGTCCAGCGCGCCCAGGGGTTCGTCCAGCAACAGCAGTTGCGGCTGGCTGATGAGCGCGCGTGCCAGCGCCACGCGCTGGCGCTGGCCGCCCGACAACTGCGCCGGCCGCCGCAGCGCGACGCCGGGCAACTGCACCAGGGCCAGCAGTTCGTCGGCCCGCGCTTCACGCTGCGCGCGCGCCATCTTGCGCACCATCAGCGGATAGGCCACGTTGTCGCGCACGCTCATGTGCGGGAACAGCGCGTAGTCCTGGAACACCGTGTTCACCGGCCTGGCATAAGGCGGCTGGCGCGACATGTCCTGGCCGTCGATCAGCACGCGCCCGCTGCTGGGCAGCGTGAAGCCGCCGATCATGCGCAGCACGGTTGTCTTGCCCGAACCCGAAGGCCCGAGCAAGGTGAAGAACTCACCGGCGCCGATCTCCAGATCGACGCCGTCGACCGCGCGCACCGCCTGCGCGCCGGTGCCGAATGTGCAGCTGACGCGGTCCAGGCAGACCGCTGCGCTCACCGCCCGCCCAGCACCGCGATGTAGTCAGAAGCCCACTTGTGGTACGGCACGCAGGCGTTGTTCTGGCTCTTGCACTGCGCCACCGGGGTGCGCCAGAAGCTGATCTTGTCGAAGTCATTGAAGCCCTGGCGCGCGCAGCCGTCGTCGCCCAGCAGCTTGTTGCCCTTGCAGGCCGCAGGCACCGACGGCACGGCACCGAACCAGGCAGACAGGTCGCCCTGCAGCTTGGGGCTGAGCGTGTGCTCCATCCACATATATGCGCAGTTAGGATGTTTGGCTTCGACGTGCAGCATGGTGGTGTCGGCCCAGCCGCTGGCGCCTTCCACCGGCACCACGGTGGCCACCGGCTGCTTCTTGCTCTTCAGGATGTTGCTCTGGAACTGCCACGAGCCCGAGGCCACCACGCCTTCATTGGTGAAGTCGTCGATCTGCACAAAGGCATCGTGCCAGTACTTGCCGACGATCTTGCGCTGCCCGCGCAGCAGGTCCAGCGCCGCCTTGTACTGGGTTTCGTTCAGCTCGTAGGGATCGACGATGCCCAAGGCCTTGTTGTGGTGGCGCAGGTAGAGCGCCGCATCGGCAATGTGGATCGGGCCGTCGAAGGCCTGCACACGGCCCTTGTTGCTCTTGCCGTCGGGCAAGGTCATTTCCTTGAACACAACATCCCAGCTGGTGGGTGGCTTGTCGCCAAACACCTTGGTGTTGTACATCAGCACGTTCCAGCCCCAGACATACGGCACGCCGTAATGCTGGCCGTTGTCGAAGTGCCAGGGTGCCTTCTGCAGGCGCGGGTCGATGGTCTTGTAGCTGGGGATCAGGCCCACGTTGACCGGCTGCACCTTCTTGCCGCGGATGAGGCGCGTGGACGCGTCGCCCGACGCGGTGACGAGGTCAAAACCGCCCTCGTTCATGAGCGCCACCATCTCGTCCGAGGTGCCGGCAGTCTTGACGTTGACCTTGCAACCGGTCTTCTTCTCGAACTCGGTGACCCAGTCGAAGTCCTTCATGGTCGCGCCGCGTTCGATGTAGCCGGCCCAGGCCACGATATCGACCTGGCCTTCGCCCTTGCCTATCTTTTGCAGCGGCGCTTTTTGCGCCACCACCACGCTGTGTGACACCAGGGCGGCCGCGGCCGTGGCCGTCATGAAAAGAGTGCGAATGGGCTTCATCGTTGCTCCAGGGCTGGGTTGATGCCGGGGCGCGCACGACAGGTGCACCGGCCCGGCGCGGTGAAATTCCATGGTCCGCCGCGACGCTATATCAAAACGCGCGCACTGGGGTTAACCAGAAATGCGGGCTGCAACAAGGCGGCGGGAGGCGCTGCGATTCGCCACCACAAGACAGCGTTAGCAACATCAACGTGGTTCAAGCTGACGCTGGCACCTTGGGCCCCAGCGGAGTGCCGCCGCTACTTCTTCGGCAGTTCTTGCAACAGCCCCTTCGACAGCGCCGCGCCTGCTTCGGCACTCATCTCCACCGGCAGCACGGCCCCGTTGTCAAACACCAGCTGCATGCGCACGTTGCCTTCAATCTCGGACGGCACAGCGCCGGCGGCCAGCACGTCCAGTGCCGGTGGCGGGTCCCCCGGCGCCTGTTCGGTCTTGTCCAGGAGCGCGATGGCAACAGCCGGAGCCAGTTCGGTGGCGATGGCCAGATTGGTGGCGGCCTTGGCGGACAGCTTGCGCCCGGCCGCCGAAGGCTTGTTCGACGCCGACTTCCTGGCCTTCTTCGATTTGGTCGAACCCGAACCTTTGGAGGCTGTGGACATGGTCTTTGAACTCAGATGAAGGTTTGGCCATGACTATAAGCGGGCGCTCTTTCGCGGCAGCGCTGCCGCCGTTTGCAGAACCTGCGGAAAGCCGGGGGGCAGCTTCGATCAGCGCAGCAACAGCCGCTTCCAGCCTTCGGGCCCCAAGCGCAACATCGTCTCGGCATTGCGCTCAAAGATCGCCTCCGCCTCGGGAAACGCCGCCACCGCGCGTTCAACGCTGTCTTCGCGCAGCAGATGCAGCGTGGGAAACGGCGAGCGATTCGTCGCGTTCGTGATGTCGTCGACGGCGGTACCCGCAAACTGGAAGCGCGGGTGAAAGCTGGCGATCTGCAGCACGCCGTCCAGGCCCAGTTCTTCAAGCGCGTCTTCTGCCACACCGAGGAAGTCGTTGAAGTCCAGAAAGTTCTGCAGCACCTGCGGGTGCACGATGAGCGTGGTGTCGATGACTTCGGGGTCAGCGGCGGCCAGCAATTGCAGCTCGTGCGCCAACCCTTCCAGCAGCGCCATTGGCTCAGTGGCGGCCGACAGCACCCAGCGGATCTGGCCCTTGCCGTGCACGGCCTTGGCGAAGGGGCAGAGGTTCAGGCCGATGACGGCTTTTTCCAGCCAGGCGGTCGTTTCTTCGATGGCACCCGTCGGCAGGCTCATGGCCGCACCGCCGGGGTTTCGATCGGCATGCCCGCAGCACGCTCTTTCAAGTAGAGCTCCATCACCGTCAGTTCATCGCTGCCAAAAGCATAAGGCTCGGCGCGCACGCCGCTCATGCAATGCCGCAGCCGCCGCTGCAGCGAGCCCACGGCCTGCCATTCCAGGCGGTACAGCGGGTAGCCGGTGGGATGGGCTTGCGGAATGGTGCTGCCGGCCAGGCGGCGGCCGGCGTTGTCGTCGTGGCACTGCGCGCACGAGAAGTCGAGTTGGCCGATGCGCTGGCGGTACAGACGGGCGCCTTCTTTGACAAAGGGCGCCAGGCGGGCGTCCGATGGAGGCTGGATGGGCAGGCCGCGCGACTGGTGCGCCACAAAGGTTTCCAGGCCCAGCAGCGCGTCGCTCTCTGCGGCCAGCGGCGCACCCTTGACATGCCGCAGCTGGCACTGCTGGATGCGCGCCGACAGCGTCATCGGTTTGGCCCGCACGGCGTCCCAGGCCGGGTAGCGGGTCGCCACGCCGCGCAGGCTGCTGCCGACGCTGCCACTGCCTGCGCTGTGGCACTGCGCGCAGGCAGTCCGGAAGCGCAGCTCGCCGTCTTTCAGCCACAGGAAGGCGGGGTTCTCCGCATCGTCTTTCTGCAGCGCCTGCGTGGCCGGGCTCATGAAGTCGAAGCCCGACAGGCGCTGGGCATGCACCGCCGTCACCGAGCACCCCAGAACAAGCATCCAGCACCTCAGCCAGCAATCCAGCCCGTGTTTCATGCCACCGCGATGCGTGCCGATTCGCGGTGAGCCAGCCCGCGGTCACCCCACCACGCCACCGTGAGCGTGCCGCTGCTGGGCACGCGCAGAAAGAAGGCCAGGTAGGGGTTGGCCGAGATGGCGGCGTGCAGATCGGCGGCAAAGACCAGTTCACCGTCGAAGCGGCATTCCACGCGCCGCACCAGGTCGCGCTGCAGTTTTTCGCCCTCGGCGCCCAGTCGGTAACCGGTCTCCATGGTGTGCTGGATGAGCGCGCGCACTTCCACCACCTCGCCCACGCGCGCGGTGGCGGGTGCGGTGAGGATCGCGCGCACGATCTGGCGTTCAGTCGCCATCACTTGGTCGTCATCACTTGGTCGCCATCACTTAGCCGCCATTACTTGGTCGCCATCTTCAGCCGCCCTCGACGCAGGCGGCCAGCGTCACCACCACGTCCACCCGCTGCTGCCAGACGCTGCCATCGGCCAGCTGCGCCAGCGCCACGCTGGTCTGCGACGTGGCCAGCCGAATGCGCGTGGCCACCTGCGCGCGGCCGGCCAGGGGGCCGAGCTGGAAGATCGCCACCTCGGGCTGCGGGTTGCGTTCGGTGAAGAGCGCGATGCGGCGCACGGCGCTGGCTTCCACGCCGTCCACCGCCACCACCACGGGCACGGTGTTGCCGTTTTCCACCAGCGGTGAAATGTCCAGCCTGACGCGCCCTTGCTGCACGCTGGCGCGGCCCGTGAACGCGGCGATGGCCGCTTGCAGCGACTCGGGTGTGGCGGCTGCGGGCCGGCACAACACCGTGCCCACGCCGGCCCACAGCAGATGACGCCGATCGATCATTTCAGCGTGCGCAGGTAGGCCACGACGTCTTCCACCTGCTGCGCGTCCAGCACCGGCTTGCCCACCCAGGCCGCGCCCACCCGCGCAAGGCCTTCGCTGCGGTGCAGCGCAGGCATCAGGCTGTTGGGGTTGAGGCGGCGGCTGTCGACGATGCGCAGCCGCAGCTGCGCTTCGCTCCAGCGCGCACCGGCGCCTTCCAGGCTGGGCGCCAGGTTGCCTTGAAGCTGCGCCTGCGGGAAGTCGGCAGAAGCCGGGCCGCTGTGGCACAGCAGGCACAGCCCCGCCTGCCGGCTGCCCACGATGGCGCGGCCCCGCACTGCGTCGCCCGGCGAGGCCGTCAGCGCCACCGGCAAGCCGTCACCGACGACCAGCAGGCCACTCAGCGCCAACGCCGCAACAAGGCTCATGGTTGATTCAAGCCTTCAGGCTGTGGTGCTTGAGCGGCAATTCGCGGATGCGTTTGCCGGTGGCCGCAAAGATGGCGTTCAACACCGCCGGCGCGGCCACTGCAATCGTCGGCTCGCCGACACCGCCCCAGAAGCCGCCGCTGGGCATGACGATGGTCTCGACCTTCGGCATCTGGTCGATGCGCATGACGGGATAGCTGTCGAAGTTGGTCTGCACTATCGCGCCGTCCTTCACCGTGCATTCGCCGTACAGCGCGGCCGACAAGCCATAGACGAAGCTGCCTTCCACTTGCGCTTCGATCTGCTGCGGGTTGACGGCGTGGCCGCAGTCAGTGGCGGCCACGATGCGGTGCATCTTCAGCACGCCGTCCTTGCTGACCGACACCTCGGCGCAGGCCGCCACATAACTGCCAAAGCCGTGGGTCTGCGACAGGCCGCGAAAGACTTTCTGCCCGTTCACGTCAGGCGCCGGTCTGCCCCAACCCGCGCGTTCGGCTGCCGCGTTCAGCACGGCCAGGTGCTTGGGGTGGTTCTTCATCAGTTCACGCCGCAGGACCAGCGGGTCCTTGCCCGTGGCATGCGCGATCTCGTCGATGAAACACTCGAGGTAGATCGTGTTCTGGTTCAGATTCACGCCGCGCCAGAAGCCGGGTGGCACATGCGGGTTGCGCATGGCGTGGTCCACAAGCAGGTGCGGGAAGCCGTAGCCGATCATGGCCTCGCCGCCCCCGTTGTTCAGGCCCTGGAAGACCACCGGGTCCTTGCCGTCGCGCACGTTCTGCGGAAACAGGCCCGCCAGGATGCTCTGCCCCGAGATGCGCATGTGCAGCGCCTGCACATTGCCCTGCGCGTCCAGTCCCGCCGTCAGCTTGCACTGCGTGATGGGGTGGTACAGGCCGTGGGTCATGTCCTCTTCACGGCTCCACAACAGCTTGACCGGCGTGCCCGGCATTTCCTTGGCGATGGCCACCGCCTGGCGCACCCAGTCATGCACTGCGCCACGGCGGCCGAAGCCACCCCCGAGGTGGATCTTGTAGACCTCGCACTGCGCCGGCGGCAGGCCCGCGGCTTCGGCGGCGGCAGCGAGTGCGCCTTCGCCGTTTTGTGTCGGCGTCCAGACTTCGCAGCGCTCGGGCGTCCACTTTGCGGTGGCGTTCATCGGCTCCATCGTGGCGTGGTTCTGGTGCGGGTAGGCATACACCGCTTCCACCTTGCGCGCGGCGCCGGCCAGCGCCGTTTTGACGTCACCGTTGCTGTTGCCCACTGCCGCCTGCTCGGCGTCCAGGCCAGATTTGATCGTGGCGTTAATGCCGGCCTGCTGCACGGCAGCATTCGGGCCCAGGTTCCAGTTGATCGGCAGTGCATCAACCGCCTTCTTCGCGCGCCACCAGGTGTCGGCCACCACGGCGACGGCGTTGTCGCCGACCTTCACGACCTTCTTCACGCCCGGCATCGACGTTACCTTCGCAGCATCGAAACCCTTCACCGTGCCGCCAAACACCGGGCAGGCGCGGATGGCAGCGTTGAGCATGCCAGGCAGTTGCAGGTCCGCGCCGTAGATCTGCTTGCCGTTGGTCTTGTCCACCGTGTCCAGACGCGCCAGCCTCTTGCCGGCGAGCTTCCAGTCCTTCGGGTCTTTCAGCGCCACGTCGGTGGGCACTGGCAGCTTGCCGGCAGCGGTGGCCACCTTGCCGTAGGTGATGCGGCGGTTGGACGCCGGGTGCGTGATGACACCGGCGGCGGCACGGCACTCGGCCGCCGGCACCTTCCAGTCATCGGCCGCAGCCTGCACCAGCATCATCCTGGCAGCCGCACCGCCCTTGCGCACGTACTCGTGCGATTCGCGGATGCCGCGGCTGCCGCCCGTGCTGTAGTTGCCCCAGACCCGTTTGCGCGCCAGGTTCTGGCCCGGTGTGGGGTACTCGGTGGTGACGCGCGTCCAGTCGCAGTCCAGCTCTTCGGCCACCAGCTGCGCCAGACCCGTCAGGGTGCCCTGGCCCATTTCGCTGCGCGCGATGCGGATGATCACGCGCTCATCGGGTTGCACCACCACCCAGGCAGTGATTTCTGGCGCAACACCCTGGGCAGCGGCCGTGGTGGCAAAGCCGAAGACCAGCGAGCCGGCGGCGGCGGTGCTCGCGACAGTGGTGCCGATGAATTCGCGGCGGTTCAGGCGGGAGTTCAGAAGGGCCGTCATGACACGCTCCTCACCACATGCACGATGTCCAGGCCCGCAGACTTGATCTCGCCCGCCGCCTGCTTGATGGCCGCGCGCACCCGGTT
>JAYSYB010000585.1:0-8672 GCA_043716775.1 Rubrivivax sp. | reverse complement strand
GCGCGGCCTGCAGGCCGAAGCCAAAGCGCCTGGCCAGTTGCGCTACCAGATGCTGGTGGTGCAAAACGGCAAGGGCAATGCCGAGTTCAAGGGCCGCTACGACCTCACCCTGACAGGGCAGTTGGCGGGCAAACCCTGGTCGCAGGGGTTGGCTGGAGGCCCGCAGGCCTTGCAGATACGGCAAGTGACAAGGGTGGAAGGCATGGTCGACCACCCCGCCGGGGCCGTGATAAAAAGCGTGCAGGTCAGAGTGATGGATTTATCAGGCACCACCAAGGCGACACAAACCGTCCGGTTGTAATCGCCAAGCCGTGATCGCCAAGCCGTGATCGTCAGACGCCAGGAGTCAAACATGTTCGGGTTGGGCAAGAAGAAGCCGCCGCCGATTCGCAGCTTGGTCGGCGAAGGCATGGTCGTGCATGGGCACGTGAAGTTTGCCGACGGGCTGCGCATCGATGGTCAGGTCATTGGCGACGTCATCGCGGATGGCGCGGGCCGCAGCATCCTCGTGATCAGTGACAATGCCCGCGTGCATGGCAAGGTGAGCGCTTCGCATGTGATCATCAACGGCGAAGTTCGCGGCCCACTGCACTGCAGCGAGTTGCTGGAACTGCAGCCCAAGGCGCGCGTGGTGGGTGACATACGCTACGAAACCCTTGAAATGCACCCGGGTGCGACGGTTGAGGGTGAACTCAAGCCCTTGAAAAGCGCTGACAAGCCCGCATTGAAACTTGCAGCGTCAAACCAAGTCTGACCCGGTCCGCCCAGCCTGCACCCGATGCGCCTGAATTGAATCTCTGAAGGAAAGCCCGCCATGAACGCAGTTGCCCACGCCGAAATCGCCGTCATCGATGACATGCCCCCGCCGCCGCTGATCTTCACCGACAGCGCAGCGGGCAAGGTCAAGGAATTGGTCGAAGAAGAAGGCAACCCGGAATTGAAACTGCGTGTCTTTGTACAAGGCGGCGGCTGCTCGGGCTTTCAGTACGGTTTTACGTTTGATGAAGTCGTCAACGAAGACGACACGCAGATGGCGAAGAACGGTGTCACGCTGCTGATCGACGCCATGAGCTTGCAATACTTGGCCGGCGCCGAGATCGACTACAAGGAAGATCTGCAGGGTGCGCAGTTCGTCATCAAGAACCCAAACGCCACGACCACTTGCGGTTGCGGTTCTTCGTTCTCGGCCTGATTTGCCGATCTGAATTGTTGGGCTGACTACCCCGCCGGGTACAGCGCGCCCAGCACCCGCGGGCCCGCAGCACCGGTGACGGCAGGCATGTTGCCGGCACGGCGCGCCACGAAGGCATTGGCCAACCAGGCGAAGGCCAGCGCCTCCACTTGATCGGGCGGCACGCCCACTGCAGCGGTGCTGTGCACGCGCACCTTGGCACCCGGTTGGTCCGCCAGCTGCGAAGTCAGGCGCAACATCAGATGCGTGTTGAAGGCGCCGCCACCGCAGACCAGCAACTCCGTCGTGGTGCTGGCATGCCGTTGCAGGGCTTGGACCACCGACAGCGCGGTCAATTCGGCCAGCGTGGCCATCGTGTTTTCGGGCATGTGCTTGGGCATATCTTGTGGAATGACCGCGCGGTGCCGGTCCAGCCAGGCGGCATCGAAGAGGTCACGCCCCGTGCTCTTTGGCGGCAGGCGCGCGAAATAGGGTTCCGCCAGCATCGACTGCAACAGCGCGGCGTCCACCTGTCCCGATGCCGCCCACCGGCCACCTTTGTCAAAGGCCTTGCCTTGGTGATGCTGACACCACAGGTCCATCAGCAGGTTGCCGGGGCCCGTGTCGAAACCCAGTACCTCGCCATTGGCGCGCAGCAACGTGAGGTTGGCGATGCCACCCAGGTTCAGCACGGCAATGTCCTGGCCCGGCTGCCCAAAACACGCGGCGTGGAAGGCGGGCACCAGCGGTGCGCCCTGGCCGCCGGCGGCCACATCGCGGCTGCGAAAGTCGCACACGACGTCAATGCCGCTCAGTTCAGCCAGCAGCGCGCCGTTGATCAGCTGCACGGTGTAGCCGTGGCCGTCGAATTCACCAGGCTGGTGGCGCACGGTCTGGCCGTGGGCGCCGATGGCCGTCACGTCCGTCGGCACCAGGCCAGCTGCTGCGAGCAGCCGAGACACGACGGTGGCGTACAACGACATCAGCGCATTGGCTGCCAGCGCACTGCGGTGCAGTTCGTCGGGACCACTTTGGTTGAGAAGTAGCAACACGTCGCGCAGGGCGGGGGTGAAAGGCAGGTGGACGTGGCCGCAGGCCTGCAGAGCGGCGCTGCCTCTGGCCTGCGCCAGCACGCCGTCTACCCCATCGAGCGAGGTGCCCGACATCAACCCGATGAACCAGGCCATCGGCCGGTGGCCCGTTACTCGGCCTGCCCGCGCTGGCCGGCCAATGTTTCGGCGACATCAAGCTTGGCCTGCACCGTGCGCACCAGCTCCGCAAAGCGCGGGCGTGATGCCGCGTCCAGCGGCACCGTCTCTGACGCCTTGGCCACGCGCAGCGGGTCTTGGTGCTGGCCCGCCACCTGGAATTCAAAGTGCAGGTGCGGCCCCGTGGACCAGCCGGTGGTGCCGACCGCGCCCAGGCGCTGCCCTTGCTGGATGCGTTGGCCCTTCTTCACGTCCATGCGGCTCAGGTGCGCGTAGAGCGTGCTGCGGTCGCCTGCGTGCTTGATTTGCACGACGTTGCCATAGCCGTTCTGCCAGCCGGCGAAATCGACGACGCCGTCGCCCACGCTGCGCACGGCCGTGCCAGTGGGCGCTCCGTAGTCCACGCCTAGGTGCTTGCGCCAGTTTTGCAGCAGCGGGTGGAACCGCATCGCAAAGCCCGAGGTGACCCGGGAAAACTCCATCGGGCTGGCCAGGAAGGCGCGGCGCTTGCTGGTGCCGTCGGTGTCGAAGTAACCACCGCGGCCGTCGGTCGGCGCAAACCACACCGCCTGGTAGGCGCGGCCGGCGTTGACGAATTCAGCTGCCAGCACGCGGCCTGCGCCTTCGTCCCAGACCACGGGCTCGCCATCGGCGGTCAGCGTTTCGTAGACCAGGCTGAAGGTGTCGCCCTTGCGCAGCTGGCGGTGGAAGTCGATGTCGGTCGAGAACATGTCGGCCAGCTGCGCCGACACGCTGTCGGGCAGACCGGCTTCATCGGTGGCGCCGAAAAGCGTGTTGCGGATGGTGCCGCTGGCCAGGCGAGTCTGCGACCCATAGGGCACCGTGCGCGCCGTGGCGCGCCAGCGGCCGTCTTCGCCGCGCAGCAAGGCCAGGCGCGTGAAGTGGGTGCTGACCTGATCTGTCTGGTCGGTGGGGAAGCGTGCGACCAGCTCCTGCAGTCCGCCGTCAACGGCCGTGCGAGCTTGGACCATCTTGCCCCCGCGGCCAGCCAGCAACTGACGCGCGGTGTTGTCGCTGCGCACGAAGAGCGCAGCGCTCGGGTCGCGCACGCCCAGGCGGGCCAACAAAGAGTCAGCCGTGTCGGTGGCGCGTGTGATGCCGTTGCGCGTCAGCGTGAGCTCTTGAGCGGCCAGCGCGTCGAGCTGCGACTGCAGGGCCAAAGGCTCCACGGGTTCGCTCACCATGCGCTGCGTCAGCGGGGCCGGGTCGGTCATCATGGGCGCCACGGCCACGGCCGTGAGGGCGGTGCCACCGAGCAAGGCCACCATGCTTAGCACTAGGCCGGCGCGGTGGCGCTTGCCAAACTGCTCAATCTCTTGCACGGCGGGGATGGGGGGAAGATGCACGCGTCGATGGGGGTGGCTGCAGCGGTCGCGCGCACGGGGCGCGCGTCAAGCTGGATATCGCGAGTTAGGCTGCGCTCTTGAGGCTGCAGTGCCTGCGAAGACACCGGCTTCAGGACAACCGTCCACTAGAATTCAGCGGTTTTGCGGCCGGCGAGTGTCGCCACGCAAACACCAACTGAAACGAATCTTGAGTATAGCGACGTGTCCGTGCCTCACCGTACACAAGACCCCCTTGCAAATGCCGATATGCCTCTGCACCCGACAGCGCCTGCCGTGACCCCCCACCCAGTGACAGACCGTGTGCGCGAGGCGCTGGCGGTGTCGCTGCGGGGTTGCGAAGAGTTACTCCCCGAAGCCGAATGGGTGAACAAGCTCGCGCGGTCTGAAGCGACGGGCGTGCCGCTGCGCATCAAGCTGGGTCTGGACCCGACCGCGCCTGACATCCATATCGGCCACACCGTGGTGCTGAACAAGATGCGTCAGCTGCAGGATCTGGGGCACGCGGTGATATTCCTCATCGGCGACTTCACGTCGATGATCGGCGACCCCTCCGGCCGCAACGCCACGCGCCCGCCGCTGACCCGGGAGCAGATCGAAGCCAACGCGCAGACCTACTACCGCCAGGCCAGCCTGGTGCTGGACCCGGCCAGAACCGAGATTCGCTACAACAGCGAATGGAGCGACCCGCTGGGCGCGCGTGGCCTGATCGAATTGGCCGCCAGGCACACGCTGGCGCGCATGCTGGAACGCGACGACTTCACCAAGCGCTTCAAGGCCGGCAACCCGATCAGCATCCATGAGCTGCTCTACCCGCTGATGCAGGGTTACGACTCGGTTGCGCTCAAGAGCGACCTTGAACTCGGCGGTACCGACCAGAAGTTCAACCTGCTGGTCGGCCGTGCGCTGCAGTCCGAGTACGGCCAGGAACCCCAGTGCATCCTGACCATGCCGCTGCTGGAAGGCCTGGACGGCGTGGACAAAATGTCCAAGAGCAAGGGCAACACCATCGGCATCACCGAAGACGCCAACACCATGTTTGCCAAGGTGCTATCGATCAGTGACGTGATGATGTGGAAGTGGTTCATGCTGCTGAGCTTCAAGCCCGAAGCCGACATTGCGCGCTTGAAGTCCGAGGTCGATGCGGGCCGCAACCCCAAAGACGCCAAGGTGTTGCTGGCCAAGGAAATTACCGCGCGCTTTCACAGCCCAGCGGCGGCGGATGCTGCCGAGACTGATTTCCAGAATCGTGCCGCCGGTGGCGCGCCTGACGAGATGCCCGATGTGGTGATGGCGGGCGCGCCGGTCGCCATTGGCACGTTGCTGAAGCAGGCGGGCCTGGCACCGTCGGCGAGCGAAGGTTTGCGCCTCGTGGAGCAGGGCGGAGTGCGAATCGACGGCACGGTGGTCCGCGACAAGGCGCTGAAAGTCGCGGCTGGCACCTGCGTCGTCCAGGTGGGCAAGCGCAAGTTCGCGCGCGTCACCGTGTCGGCCTAGGTTCGCGCGCGCCGCGATGCAGGTCAGTGCTTACCTGAAGCTGTCGATTGCAGTGGCAGTGGCCACGATCGCGTTGAAGACGGGGGCCTGGTGGGTCACCGACAGTGTCAGCCTGCTGAGTGACGCGCTGGAATCGCTGGTCAACCTGGCGGGCGCGATGTTTGCGCTGGCCATGGTCACCATCGCAGCAAGGCCGCCCGACGACGACCATCCCTACGGCCACCACAAGGCCGAATACTTCTCCAGCGCGTTTGAAGGCGTGCTGATCTTTGCCGCCGCACTGGCCATCGTCTGGGCTGCGGTGCACCGGCTGCAAGACCCGCAACCGCTGCAGGCCGTAGGGCTGGGGATCGCGCTGTCGGTGGTCAGCTCCGCCATGAACGGTGCGCTGGCCTACAGCATGCTGCGCAAGGCACGCGCAGCGCGGTCGATGGCGCTGGAAGCCGATGCGCGCCATCTCTACACGGATGTCTGGACGAGTGCCGGCGTGGTCGTCGGCCTGCTGGGGGTGCAGGCCACCGGTTGGCTGTGGCTGGACCCGGTGGTGGCCATTGCCGTGGCGCTGAATATTCTGCGCGAAGGGGCTTCGCTGGTGTGGAAATCGGCGGGCGGCCTGATGGACGAAGCGCTTGCCCCAGAAGCGCGCGCCCAGATCGACACCGTGCTTGCCGGCTTTGCGCACCCGGAGATCCGCTTTGACCACGTCAGCTCGCGCCGCGCCGGGCAGCGTCGCTTTGTCGATTTGCACATGCACATGCCTGCGGCCTGGACGCTGGGCCGGGCAGCCGCCGTGCGGGCCCGCGTCGAGCAGGCGCTGATGAGCGCCGTGCCTGGCCTGCGCGCCACGATCCAGCTGCTGCCGCTGGATGTGGAAGCGCACTTCGACGATCCGAAGGCCCCGCTCTGATCGCCCTCGTGCAGCGGGTTCTGCAAGCTCACGTCGAAGTGGCTGGGCAGACCGTGGGCACCATTGCGCAGGGCCTATTGGTGCTGGTGTGTGCCGAGAGCGCCGACACCGGCACGCAGGCTTCAAAGCTCGTTGACAAGCTGCTCAAGCTGCGCATCTTCAGCGACGAGGCCGGCAAGATGAACCGCAGCGTGCAGGACGTGGGCGGCGGCCTGTTGATCGTCTCGCAGTTCACGCTGGCGGCGGACACTTCGGGCGGCAACCGGCCCAGCTTCACAGCCGCCGCGCCACCCGATCAGGGCCGCGGGCTGTTTGATGCTGTGCTGCGCATCGCACGAGAGCGACACGGCGACGTGGCGGCCGGTGTCTTTGGCGCCGACATGCAGGTGCATCTGGTGAACGACGGGCCGGTGACGATCCCGATCACGGTGCGTTGAGCAGAAGAACCAGTCCGCCCTCGGGTGGCCTAGTTGGCGCAGGCAAAGTTCGAACCAATCGGCATGCAGCGCGCGCTCGAGCTTGCGCTTGCAGGCGCAAGCTCCTCCTTTGGCATTCGGATGTGCGCAGGCACATCCTCATGTCCTCAGTCGGCGTATTGCCCAGCCGCCTTGATCGCCGGGCCCCACTTGCTGATCTCGGCTTCCACAAACTTCTTGTGCTCGGCTGGGTTCACGCGGCCGTCGGTGATGACCACCGCGCCCAGCGCTTCCTGGCGCTTGATGAAGTCGGCGTCCTTCAGCGCGCTGCGCAGCGCCGCGTTGACCTGGTCCAGCACCGCCTTGGGCGTGCCCTTGGGCGCGTACATGCCATGCCAGATCGACACGTTGAAGCCCTTCAGGCCTTGCGAATCCAGCGTCGGCAACTTGGCCAGCGCGGGCGTGGTCAGCGGCTTGAGTGTGGTCACTGCAAAGGCCTTGACCTTGCCGGCTTCAATCTGGCCGGTGGTGTTGGTGGTCTGGTCGCACATCAGGTCCACCTGGCCGCCCAGCAGGTCGGTCATGGCCGGGGCGGTGCCCTTGTACGGCACGGTGGTCATGTCGACGGCCATGCTCTGCTGGAACAGCAGGCCGCACAGGTGCGACGCTGCACCCAGGCCGGCGTTTGCCAGATTGATCTTGCCCTTGTTGGCGTTGATCCAGGTGCGCAGCTCGGCAAAGTTGTTGGCTGGCAGGGTGGACCGCCCGATCACCGTCATCGGCACTTCATTGACCATGCCGATGTATTCAAAGTCGTCCAGCGTCTTGTACGGCATGTTGCGGTACAGCGCCGGGCTGGTGGCCATGCCGATGTGGTGCAGCAGCAGCGTGTAGCCGTCGGGGTTGGCCTTGGCCACCTTGCCAGCGCCCAGCGTGCCGCCGGCGCCTCCGACGTTTTCAATGATGACGGTCTGGTTGTTCAGACCTTTGGCCAACACCACGGCGAGGTCACGTGCCACCTTGTCGGTGGGGCCGCCGGCGGCGAAAGGCACGACGATGGTGATCGGCTTTTCTGGGTAGGCAGCAAAGGCACTGGACGCCACCAGTGCGGCGGCCAGGGTCAGCAGGGTTTTCTTCATGGGGTTGTCTCCACAACGGCAAAAGGTTCTTCCAGAACGCATCGTAGCCAGCAGCGATGACAGGGTCAGCGTGGGAAATACGTACTTTCCGGCCTGCGAGCTGCCTCAGGCGTAGCTGCGTTTGTCGTCGATGACCTTGCCGTCGTTGGGCAGGCTGCCAGGCGCCGCCAGCACGATATCGGCACGCAGCTTGGTCACGTCACGCACGCTGTTGGCCAGCGCTGCGGTCAGCGTGGCTGCGCCGGAATCGTTCGGACTTTCCACATGCAGGCTCATGCGGTCGTTGGCCATCTCGCCTTCCACCACCAGCCGTGCTCGGGTCAGACCCGGGTGGCGTTTGAGCACCTCGGCCACCTGGCTGGGGTGCACGAACATGCCACGCACTTTGGCCGTTTGGTCGGCACGGCCCAGCCAACCCTTGATGCGCATGTTGCTGCGGCCCGTGGGGCAGCGGCCAGCCAGCACGGCGCTCAGGTCGCCGGTGCCGAATCGCACCAAAGGGTAGTCGGGATTGAAGACGGTGACGACAACCTCGCCCACTTCACCGTCCGGCACCACGTCACCCGTGCCGGGGCGCACGATTTCGACGATCACACCTTCGTCCACCACCAAGCCTTCGCGGGCGGCCGTCTCGTAGGCGATGACGCCCACGTCGGCGGTGGCGTAGGCCTGGTAGGCCTCGACGCCGCGTTCGCGCAGCCAGTCCCGCAGGCTCGCTGGAAAGGCCTCTCCACTGACGAGCGCTTTCTTCAGGCTGGGCAGCGAGATGCCGGTCTCCGCGGCCTTTTCAAACAGGATGCGCAGGAAGCTGGGCGTGCCGGCGTAGGCGTCCGGGCGCAGGTGCTCTGCGGCCTGCAACTGCAGTTCGGTGTTGCCCACACCCCCCGGGAAGACCGTGCAGCCCAACGCGTGGGCGCCGCTTTCCATGATCCAGGCGCCTGGCGTGAGGTGGTAGCTGAAGCTGTTGTGC
>JAYSYB010000584.1:0-2831 GCA_043716775.1 Rubrivivax sp. | reverse complement strand
GGCCGCAGGCGCTTTCACGACATCGGGCTGCGGCGCCCGGCTGCGCGCCATCGGCTCGGCGCGGGGCCGGGCGCTGTGGCAGCCCTGGCATGTGCCTTGCCGCTGCTGGGCGGATTCGGCCTGCCGGCCGCGTTGCTGCTGCGATTGGCGTTGCAGCAGGGTGACGCCCAATTCGGCCCGCGCTTCCTGACCTTGGCCGGCCACAGCGTGCTGGTCGCCGCCTGCACCGCTGTGCTGGCTGTGGCATTGGCACTGATGCTGGCCTACGCTCACCGTGTAAACCGCAGCTTGGCCACCGGCTGGGCCCATCGCATCGCCAGCCTGGGCTATGCGCTGCCCGGTACGGTCGTGGCGGTGGGGATTTTGATTCCGATTACCCAGATCGACCACGCGCTGAACGCTGCCCTTTATTCAGCCTTCGGCCTGCGCCCGCAACTGTGGCTGACAGGCAGTGTCGCCTCGCTGATCCTGGCCTGCCTGGTGCGCTACCTGGCGGCTGCGCAGCAGGCGGTGGACGCCGGGCTGGCGCGCATCACCCCCAATATGGACGCGGCGGCACGGTCCCTGGGCCACAGCGCGCCCGTCGTGTTGCGACGTGTGCACCTGCCGCTGCTGCGGGGCAGCGCGCTGACGGCCGGGCTGCTGGTGTTCATCGACGTGATGAAAGAGCTGCCAGCCACGCTGGTGATGCGTCCCTTCAACTTCGACACTCTGGCGACGCAGGCCTACACGCTGGCCAGCGACGAGCGGCTGGGCGAAGCGTCGACGGCCGCGTTGGCCATCGTCGCCGTGGGCTTGCTGCCGATGATTTTCATCAGCAGGCAGATCGCGCGCGGCGGCGCGTCAGACCGCCAGCGCAGGCACTGACGGCCCTGTCGTCATCACTTCCAGCCAGCGCGATCGAAAACCTTCTGCGCCAGCACCGTGTTGCGTGCCAGTTCGGCCACCGGCAGTGTGTCGGCCTTGAAGCTGCCCAGGGATTCCAGCTCAGGGTTGCGAATCGCCACCGTTTTCACCGCTGGCCACTCGTTGTTGCCGTTGGCGAAATAAGCCTGGGCTTCGTCGCTTGCAAGGTATTCCAGGAAGCGACGAGCCGCGTCGCGGTTCGGGGCGTGCTTCAGGATGCCGGCGCCAGACACGTTGGTGTGCGTGCCCTGGCTTGCCTGGTTCGGCCAGACGATGCCCAGCTTCTTCACGGCTTCGATGTCGGCTGGCCGGGTGGAGCGCAGCAGGCGCACCAGGTAGTAAGTGTTGGACACCGTCACGCCGCACTCGCCGGCGGCTACGGCCATCAGCTGATCGGTGTCGCCGCCCTTGGGTGCCCGCGCAAAGTTGGCCACCACCCCGCGTGCCCAGGCTTCGGTGCGGGCTTCACCAATGTGCGCCAGCAACGCGCCGCCAAGTGACAGGTTGTAGGGGTGTCCGCCCGAGCGCATGCACACCTGGCCCTTCAGCGCCGGGCTGCCCAGGTCCTCGTAGTTTTGTACCTGCTCCTTCTTCAACGCGCCCAGGTTGAACACGATGACGCGAGCGCGGGTCGAGAACGCTGCCCAGTTCGGCGTGCGCAACGTGCTTGGCAAACGCTGCTCCAGCACGGAGCTTGCCAGCGGCTGGAAGAGACCCATGCGGTCGGCCACTTCCATGCGCGTCGCGTCGACGGTGATCAGCACGTCCGCCGGGCTGGCGGCACCTTCGTTGCGAATGCGCTCTACCAACTCGTCTTCCTTGCCCTCGAGCCGGTTGATCTTGATTCCGGTGGCCTTGGTGAAGTTCGCGTACAGCGCCTCGTCGGTCTGGTAGTGGCGCGCCGAATACAGGTTCAACACTTTGATGTCCTGCGCGAAGGCTGCGCCGGCCAGTGCCAGGCTGGCCGCCAGGGCGACAAGAACAGAAGCGGCCACGGAACGGAGCCCTCGCGGGACAGGCTGGGATGCGGTGCGAATTGGGGTCACGAAGTGCTCCAGAGAAATCAGGTGAATGCGACGTTCGTAAGGCTAACACGAACGATTCGCATTTGATTTAATGTGCTGTCGCGAAGCTTTGATCGATGTACTCCGCGTAGCTCTTGGCCAAGTCGCGGGGCTGCTGGCAGGGCTCTGTCGCAGTAAAGACGTGAGGCTCAGCAAGCTGCTGAGCCGGGCGCCATTCAAAAATCCAACGTGTGGAACTGGCTGGCTGCGGACGAGGCTTTGCCTTTTGGGGGATTCGCGCAGAGCTGCCAGATTGCGAATATGCCAAGCCCCCCCAAGAACAGGGAGGGAAATTTAAAAATCGCTGTTGAACTGGCGTTTGGAGTCTTCACCACATCAGCGACCAAGGGATGAAGATGAAGAAATTGGTTGCCCTGAACGGCGTGCGGGCGATGGCCGTTGCCCGGGCATGGGAACCGGAATCATCGGTGCGTTCACGCTCTCGTCCCTTGACTGCGTGCGGGCTGCAACAGTGGCACGGCGGTGTTCGACCCGGCGACCTTGCTGCTTGTCCTGAACGGAACCTTCGAGTTCACGGGTGGCACGGGCAGGTACAAGAAGGTCCGGGGCGGAGGCCACCTCGTCGGAGCCGAAGACATCAGTACGTTTCCGGCGGCAAAAGGTTTCGTGACGCTCATCGGTCGGATCGCCCACCCATAACGATAAGCGCCGCCGGACGGCGAGGCGGATGTCCAGTTACATGGACCTCCGTCCCGTTCGTTTTTTCCTGACGGTGCGAAATCCATCACTCAGACGATTCCAATCGCCATCAACTCACGACCAGGTCACGGCCGCTGAAAACATGTAGCCGGCGCCGTAGACGGTCTTGATGATCTTGGGGTTTTGCAGGTCGCTTTCGAG
>JAYSYB010000583.1:0-2834 GCA_043716775.1 Rubrivivax sp. | reverse complement strand
GTCGACATCTCGGACGAGATCGGCCGCCTCGGCAAGAAGAGCCTGCAGCTCACGAAGGACATCTATTCGAGCCTGACGCCCTGGCAGGTGACGCAGATTGCGCGCCACCCGCAGCGGCCGTACACGCTGGACTACATCCACGAAATCTTCACCGAGTTCCAAGAACTGCATGGAGACCGCCACTACGCGGACGACCTGTCCATCGTCGGCGGCTTGGCACGCTTCAATGGACAGGCCTGCATGGTGCTGGGCCACCAGAAAGGGCGCGACACCAAGGAGCGCACGCTGCGCAACTTTGGCATGTCGCGGCCCGAGGGCTACCGCAAGGCGCTGCGGCTGATGAAGCTGGCCGAGAAGTTCGGGCTGCCGGTCTTCACTTTCGTCGACACGCCGGGTGCCTACCCCGGCATCGGCGCTGAAGAGCGGGGCCAGTCCGAGGCCATCGGGCGCAACATCTTCGAGATGGCGCAGCTGGAAGTGCCCATCATCAGCACCATCATTGGCGAAGGGGGCTCGGGCGGCGCACTGGCCATCAGCGTCGCCGACCAGGTGCTGATGCTGCAGTACTCGGTCTATTCCGTGATCTCGCCAGAAGGTTGCGCGTCCATCTTGTGGAAGACCGCAGAACGGGCCTCTGAAGCGGCCGAGGCACTGGGCATCACCGCGCACCGTCTGAAAGCGCTGGGCGTGATCGACAAGATCATCAGCGAACCCGTCGGCGGCGCGCACCGCGACGTGCCGTGGATGGCCGCGCAGCTCAAACGCGGCCTGGCCGATACGCTGCGCCAGAGCGCCGACCTGAAACCCAAGGAACTGCTGCAGCGCCGCTACGAGCGGCTGCGCGCCTACGGTCGATTCACCGACACGAAAGACCGTTAGCCATGGTCTGCGTCTCGGTGGCCGCAAGCGGCGGCCGCGATTCCACGGCGCTGCTGCATTGCACGGTGCGCCGGGCGCGAGAAGTCGGTATTGAGGTGCTGGCGCTGCACGTGCACCACGCGCTGATGCCGCAGGCCGATGACTGGCTGCTGCAGGTGAAACGTCAGACACTCCGCTGGGGCGCCACATTCGCCTGTCGGCGCCTGACCGGCAAGCCCGCACGCGGCCAGAGCGTGGAAGCCTGGGCCCGCATCGAACGCTACCGCGCGCTGGCCGAGATGGCCGCCGAGGCGCAATGCGATCTGGTGCTGCTGGCTCACCACCGCCGTGACCAGGCCGAGACCTGGCTGTTGCAAGCTTTGCGCGGTGCCGGCAGCGCTGGTCTTTCGGCGATGCCTGCGCTGGCGCAGCGGCACGGTATTACCTGGGCCCGGCCCTGGTTGGACCAGCCAGTGCAGGCCATTGAAGCGTATGTGCGGCGCCACCGCCTGCAGCACGCTGATGACCCGAGCAATGCCGACCCGCGCTTTGCGCGCAGCCGTTTGCGCCAGGCCGTGTGGCCTGCTTTGCGCGCCGCTTTTAATGACGCCGACACCACGCTGGCTGCCGCCGCTGCGCGCGCGCAGGAGGCTGCTGCCCTGGCGCAGGAAGCGGCTGCTGCCGACTTGCCAGCGGTGACCCAAGGCACTTCGTTGCGCGTCGCAACCTGGCAGCAACTGCCGCCGGCGCGGCGCAAGAATGCCTTGCGCGCGTGGCTGCAGGCGCAGCTGGGCGTGTCGCCGGCGCAGACGCTGCTGTCGCGCCTGATGGATGAGCTGCCATCGGTGCTGCAAGGCACATGGCCGGCGCCCGGCGCGGCGCTGCGGCTGTACCGCGCGGCCCTGACGGTGGAAGCCGTGGAGCCTGCCGAAATCACGGCCCAGCCCCGACAGCTCGACCTGAGCCGCCCCGGCCGGTTCGCCCTGCCGGAATGGGGCGGGCACTGGGATGTGCAGCAGGTTGCTCAGGGTGGCACTGCGCCGTCGCTGCTGAGCCAGGTAGTGGCCCACGCCCGCAGCGGCGGTGAGCGCTTCCGCCTGGCGCCGCGCGGGATTGCGCGCAGCTTGAAGAAGCAGTTTCAGGCTCGTGATGTTCCGGCCTGGCAGCGCCAGGGCCCGCTGCTGTCCACGCTTGCTGGCCGACTGCTGTTTGTGCCGGGCCTCGGTCTGGAAGCCAGTTGCAGAGCGCCGAACGGCCAAGCCCAACTCGCCCTGCGCTGGGTGCCAGCGCAAGCTGCGGCCACTGGCCGGCAGCCGCGCCACAGCTAGAATTTGCGGTTTGCGCACGGCGGCAAAACCTGCCGTGCAGTCGATACCCAAACCCTGACCCTGCGCGACCCATGGCCTTGATCGTTCACAAGTACGGCGGCACTTCGATGGGCTCTACCGAGCGCATCCGCAGCGTCGCCCAACGCGTCGCCAAATGGGTGCGTGCCGGCCACCAGATGGTGGTCGTGCCATCGGCCATGAGCGGTGAGACCAACCGCCTGCTGGGTTTGGCGCGAGAACTGGTGCCCGACGCCAAGGTGGCGGGCACCCCTGCCGCACTGCGCGAGATGGATGCGCTGGCCGCCACCGGTGAGCAGGTGTCGGTAGGCCTCTTGGCGCTGGCGCTGCAGGCGCAAGGCGTGCCGGCCGTGAGCTACGGCGGCTGGCAAGTGCCCATCAAGACCGACTCGGCCTACACCAAAGCACGCATCGCGCAGATCGACGACGAACGCGTGCGCGCCGACCTGGCAGCAGGGCGGGTGGTCATCATCACGGGCTTCCAGGGCATCGACCCGCTAGGCAACGTCACCACGCTGGGGCGCGGTGGCAGCGACACCTCGGCCGTGGCGATTGCCGCCGCGCTGAAGGCTGATGAATGCCTGATCTACACCGACGTCGACGGTGTGTACACGACCGACCCGCGCATCG
>JAYSYB010000582.1:0-8717 GCA_043716775.1 Rubrivivax sp. | reverse complement strand
GGGCGGGCGTGGCGGGCACCAGCGCGGTGGCGCGGGAATTTGTGGCTGTCGTGTCGACGGCGTTGTCCATGGGCAGTGGGGGGGGGGGAATCTTGGTCAGCGCTGATGGTGGCCGCGGCGGGCGGAAACTTCAGCGCGAGAAAGCGGGCAAAGACGCGCCTGATCGGGCCCATGCCGCAGCGCTGCCGCGCCTACAGTCGCCGCACACCATGAACGACTTGCGCATCAAGCCCTTTGACTTCCACGCGGCAGTGGCCCGCGCAGGCCTGCGGCCCGATGGCATGCCGCGCACGGATGCTGCTGATGGCGTCAACGGCGTCGTCAATGGCGGCTTTCGTGCCGCCCTGACTGACGCGCTGAAGGACGTCAGCAAAAGCCAGCTCGAAGCTGGCCGCCTGCAGCGCGAAGTGACGCTGGACAACCCGGCCGTCAGCATCGAAGAGACGATGGTGGCGATGCAGAAAGCGCAGATCGGCTTCCAGGCCACGCTGCAGGTGCGCAACCGGCTGGTGCAGGCCTACAGCGAGATCATGAACATGCAGGTGTAGGGCGGGCCGCTATGGCAGCCACCGCCGCTTCGCGGGGCACCAGCCTTTGCGGCTGCAACGGCCGCAGCATCCGCCTTAGCTTCAGCAGGCCGGGTACCGCGTTGCAACACCGGTGAGCGTGCAGACGCGCGGCCGGCCCAGCAGCTGCACGTCCACCCGCAGCCGGTTGCCGCGGCGGGACTCCAGCGTGGCGCCGCCGAAGGCATCGGCCTGACCCGTGGCGCCCAGGTGCAGCGTCTGCCCGGCCAGCAGCCGTACACCACCGTGGTCGCGCTGGTGCGCGCTGCGCAATTCACAGGCCTGGGCCTGACCGCAAGGGCAGTTGTCCCGCGTCGCGACGGCCCAGCACCAGTTGTCGCCGGTTTGCATCACGATGTGCAGCGCACGGCCTTGGCGCGCGGCTTCAAAGCGGGCTTCGTTGACGTCGGCCACCAGCGCTTCGGCGGCGGTGTAGAGCCGCTGCTGGTCCATGCGCGCGCCCAGGCCGGGCACGGCGATGGCGCCCAGCACCGCCAGCAACGCCAGTGCGATGCTGATTTCAAGCAGCGTCAGGCCGCGCTGCAGGTGTTGACTCAGCCGCCGGTTCGGCGGTTGGCTCAGACCTTGGAACAAACGCTTGTTCATGCTGCTTTCAGCGCGGCCCTAACGGTGCCAACAACCGGTGTGGGGGCCTGTCTGTGCAAAGCCGAGCTTGACCTGCAAGGTGATGGTGGCGCAGCCCGGGTCCTGCGCCTGCGCGCCCAGGGCGCTGGCGGTGGCGCGGTAGGCTTCGGGCCCGTCCAGCGCCAGGCTGATGGCGTAGCGGCCCTGCGGGCTGCGCGCCGACGTGCCCAGCAACGCACTCAGCTCAGCCGCATACAGGCCATGCGCGCTGCGGTGCTGCTCTTGCGCCAGCTGCACGCGGGTCAAGGCCTCCACGGCGTCCAGGCGCCCGGCGCGGAAATCATGGCCGCGGAAATTGGGCCACGCCAGCGTGGCCAGCACCGCCACCACGGCGCAGACCACCATGCTTTCGACAAGTGTGAAACCGGCAGCAGCAGACGCTGCGCCGCGCGCCCCTGTGGGCACTGCGGTCAACGTCATGATTGCCAGCACGATCAGTCCAGCGCCAGCAGGCGACGGCGCTTCTGCGTCTGGGTGATCCAGCGCTGCAACACCCGTTCTGCGTTGCCGGACAGGCGCTGCCATTCGCAGCCCAGGCGCACGCCGCCGCCGCCGTCCCCACGGCCTAGGGACGTGACGTGCTGCAGCGACAGGCCCACCACAAAGCGCGTCTCAGCGTCCAGCGCCACCATGATTTCGGCCAGCTGCGTACCGGCCTGCAGCAATGGCAGATCCTGCGGGCACCACAGCGCGCAGCCGCCGATGCTCAGGTCCAGCACGCGCAGCGCCAGCGCCATGTCGGGTATGGCGGGGTGGCGGAAGTGGGCGGTGGGTGCCTGCCGTTCTGCCGGCCGCACGCGGAAGGCGTTGCGTCGCTGAAAGCGGTAGACCGTGGCCGGCAGCGCGCACTGCAAGGTGCTGGCCTGTACACCGCGCACGAGCACGATGCCGTGGATGTCGAACTGCAGCTTGACACTGTCCATGTAGGCCACGGCGATGGCCTCGTCGGCCTCCACCAGCCGCTCTTGCGCCGGCAGGCCGTTGCTGGCGGTGAAGCTTAGGCGCTCGGCATCGGCGTCCACCGACCACAGCGTGGTGTTAAGCATGCTGCCGTCGGGGCCGTTCAAGTTGATGGGCACCGCGCCGTCGCGCAGCTGGCGCAGGAGCGCCATGCATTCGTGGAGGCGCGTGACGCGGAAGGGCGACCAGGGGTCGACGCCGCCGCTGGCGTCCAGCGCGGCGGGTTGGGTGTGCTCGAACATGGTGGGTGCGTGGGGCTGCAAGGTGCTAGCTGGGTCAGTGCAAGGTCAGTGCAACGTTTTGCCGCGCCTGGCCAGCGTGTCGTCCAAATCTTGCAGCCAGGGCTCTGCCAGCTGTCGGATTTCGGCGTCGTTGACAAGGATGCGCTGCATGATTCGCGACTTGATATTGGCCACCTCTTTGGCGCTTTGCGAGGCGTTGTCGTGCGCCTGCGTGCGGGTGTTCGCAGGCGCGCGCAGCATGCCTTCAGTCGGTTCCTGCGCGGCGCTTCTCAGCTGGCTGATGAGCAGCACGCAGGCCCCTTCGAGCTTGACCACTTCGTCCCAGTTGCCGGCGCGCGCGGCCGACAGCATGTCGGCGCTGGCGCGTTCGATGGCTTCGTAGTAACTCAGCAGTTGCGGGTCCATCAGGTGTCCTTCGTTGACCGCAGTGGTGTTCATCAGCGGCCCCCTTGTGCGCCTTGCAGCGCGCGTGTGGCGGGTTCGATGGACAGCCAGGCTTCGCGCAGCGGCTGCATCAGCCGCTGGCATTCGTCGAGCATGGCTTCGTCATTGCGGATGTTGGCCATCGTCAGGCGCATCGTCAGGTAGGTGTAAAGCTCGTCCAGGTCGCGCGCCAGGCCCCCGCCGGCCTTGAGGTCAAGGCCGGCGCGCAGACCTTCTTCAACGATGCGCACGGCGCGTCCAAGGGCCATGCCCTTGGCCGCCAGCTGGCCGCTGCGCATGGCGCCGCGGCCCTGCGCAAGGGCTTCCATGAAGCCGTCGAACAACAGCGCAACCAGTTGGTGCGGGCTGGCGCCAGAGACGCCGGTTTCGACACCGACCTGGCTGTAGAGATTGCCCGGCATGGCGCGGGCCATGGAACGGGGAGGGTAGGGGGTGGCGAACATCGGTGGGGTGTCGCTTTGGAGGCTGGGATGAATGTTTATCGGCCCCCCTCCGGGCCACTTGAGGCGGTGAACGGTACCTTTGCGGATGCCATATTCAGGCGCAATCCTGCCGCGCCTCTGCCCTGCGGCGGCTGCGGTGGACGCGGGGGACGCAAGGCAGAAGCGCGCGTTTTTTAGTTGCTGCTGCTCGACTTGTTGAGCGCTGCCATCTGCTGCGTGACGTAGCCGGACAGCGCGTTCAGGCGGGCCAGGCTCGCGTCCATGGCGGTGTACTGCGCCACCAGGCGGGCTCGGTAGCGCTCGACGCGTTCGCTCACGCGGGTCTGGTCTTCGCCGTTGCGCGTGAGGCGGTCACGCAGGCCTTCGGTGCGTGTGCTCAGGCTGCCGTCGGTGCCCAGCACCTGCGTGGCCAGTGCGGCATAGCGGCGGGCGAAGCCGTCGTTGGTGCTGTTGTTGACGTCGCTGTTGGCGAAGGCTTTTTTCAGCTCCGTCAGGTTCGCGGTGGCGCTGTCGATCTTGGCGCTGTCCACCGACAGCGTGCCGTCGCGCTGCCCCTGCAGGCCCACGTCCGACAGGCGGCTGAAGACAGCCGACGCGCCCGAGCTCACGTTGAGCAGGCTTCGCAGCTGGCGCTGCAGGCCAGTCGCGGCGCTGTCGCCTTGCAGCGGGCCACCGACCTTGGTGGTGGGGTCGTACTTGGTCTGTTCGGTGATGGCCTTGGCCAGCGTGTTGTAGGCGTCTGCAAAGCCCTGGATCGCGGTCTTCACGGAGTCGCGGTCACTGGTGACGCCGATGTCGGCGGTGCCGAAATTTTGCTTGCGCAGGCGCAGCGTGAGGCCGTCAATGACGGTGCCGAGTTCATTGCTGGCCGACACCACCGCAATGCCGTTGACGGTGGCCTCTGCATTGCCGGCGGCCAGCTTCTGCTCCATCTGCGTGCTGCCGCCGCCGGGGTTGAAGGCAAAGCGCGACAGGCCGCTGGCATCGGTGTTGTTGTTGTCGTCGTCGGCCACACTGAGCCTGAAGCCGTTGTCGGTGCCGCTGCTGGCCGAACGCAGTGACAGCCGCGCGCCGTTGCTGTCGGTGACGATGGCCGCGTTGACGCCGGCACCCAGGCCGTTGATCTTGTCGCGCAGCGTCTGCAAGGTGTCGCTGGCCGTGATGGGCAGCGTCACTGGCGTGCGCCCCACCTGCGGCAAGAAGTTCATCGGCGGCAAGTCCCACTGGCCCAGTTCAAGCGTCAGCGACCCGCTGCCGACGAGCGCACTGGCATCGGCGTAGCGGGTGGTCGAGACCACTGTCTGGCTGGTCGCGAGCTTTTGCACGCTGACGGCGTAGCTGCCCGCAGCGGCGGTGGACCCGCCGACCACTGCTACGGCGGTGTCGTCACTGCTGGTGGCGGTGGATTTGGTCCACAGGCTGCTGCCAGTGAGCTTGTTGGCGGCACTTTGCAGCGCGCCAAAAAGACTGCTCAACTGGCCGTACGACGAGACCTGGGTCTGCAGAGAACTGGCTGCCGAGCGCATGGCCGTCAGCGGGCGGCTTTCCAGCGCCACCAACTGCGACACCATGCTGTTGATGTCCAAACCGCTGCCGATTCCAAGTGATGTGATGGCGGGCATGGCGATCTCCTGATCAAGCGCCGGAAGAGCCGGCCAAACAATGAAGGGCTCGGAAGGCCACCACTTCTGGCGACCCTCCTGAGCCCGTTATCGACTGCTGAAGGCCGGCACTTGAGGCCGGCCTGTGAACTTTTGCGCGCGCTAGCGTTGCAGCAGGCTCAGCACCTGCTGTGGCAGCTGATTCGCCTGCGCCACCATCGCGTTGCCGGCCTGCTGCAGGATCTGCGCGCGTGATAGGTTGGCGGTCTCTGCGGCGTAGTCGGCGTCCATGATGCGGCTGCGGGCAGCGCTCTGGTTTTCGGCCGAGACCATCAGCGTGGCGACCACGTTTTCAAAGCGGTTCTGCACCGCGCCAAAGGTGGCGCGCTGGTTGTTGACGGCGTCGATTGCGGCGTCGATGCTGGTCATCGCGGCCCGCGCGCCAGTGACGTCGGTGATCTGCATGGCCGGCAGGTCCGTGCCGCTGATGATCGCCGTGCCCAGGATGGTGTTGATTTCAGTGTTGGAGACCCAGTCGAAAGCGGTGACCGTGAGCTGATCAATGTCGGTGGTGTTGTTGGCCCCGATCTGGAACGAGGCATTGTTGGTGGTGGCCAGAATATTCTGACTGTTGAACAGCGTGCCGCCCAGGGTGCGCGTGGCTTCCTGCGCCAGTTGCACAAATTCCTGGTTCAGGCTCAGGCGGTCGGCGGATGTGTTGGTGCCGTTGGCCGACTGCACGGACAGTTCACGCATGCGCTGGAACAGTTCGCCGACCTTGCCCAGGGCGCCTTCGCCCACCTGCGCCATCGAAATGCCGTCGTTGGCGTTGCGCATGGCGACGTTCATGCCGCGCACCTGGGTGTGCATGCGTTCTGCAATGGCCAGGCCTGCCGCGTCGTCCTTGGCGCTGTTGACGCGCAGCCCCGATGACAGGCGTTGCATCGAAGTTGCGAGCTGGCTTTGGCTCGTGCTCAGGTTGCGCTGAGCATTGAGCGACACGAGATTGGTGTTGATCGTTTGGGGCACGGCGGCTCTCCTGAAAATGCGGCGGTCGGTTCGGTGGGCGATTCGCCCTGCCGAGGTGTCGAAACGCTGAAAGAGAGATTAGGGCCGAGCTTGAGTCCTGGTTCGGTGGATAAGCGGGGGCAACGGCCGCCAATTCGTGGCCCCAATGGAAAAGCCCACCGCATGCGGTGGGCTTTGGATTGCCAGCCCGTATGGGCCTGGCAAGCTTGGGCAGTGCAGCTCAGCGCAGCAGCGCCAAGACCTGGAAATCAGCAGCCAGCAGCTGCGTCAAAGTCCGGCTGCCTTAACGCACATCAGCGCAGCAGCGCAAGCACCTGCTGGGGCAGCTGGTTGGCTTGCGCCACCATCGCGTTGCCAGCCTGCTGCAGGATGCTGGCGCGCGACAGGTTGGAGGTTTCCGTCGCGTAGTCGGCGTCCATGATGCGGCTGCGGGCGGCGCTCTGGTTTTCCGTTGCCACCATCAGTGTCGACACCACGTTCTCAAACCGGTTCTGCGTGGCGCCGTACGTGGCACGCTGGCTGTTGACGGCATCGATGGCGGTGTCGAGGGTGGCAATCGCCGTTTGCGCCGAAGCAATGTCCGTAACTTGCGTGGTCGGCACGTCGGTGCCGGTGATGACGGCTGTGCCCAACGCGGCGGTGATGTTGGTGTTGGTCGCCCAGTTGAAGGCCGTGACCGTGATCTGGTCGATGTCGGTGCTGTTGTTGGCGCCGATCTGGAAGGTTGCATCGTTGGTCGTGGACAGCAGGTTCTGGCCGTTAAATTTGGTGCCACCCAGCGTGCGGGTTGCTTCCTGTGCCAACTGCACAAATTCCAGGTTCACGCTAGCGCGGTCGGCCGCCGTGTTGGTGCCGTTGGCTGATTGCACGGCCAGTTCCCGCATGCGCTGGAACAGATCGCCCACCTTGCCCAGAGCGCCTTCTGCCGTCTGCGACATCGAGATAGCGTCATTGGCATTGCGTACCGCCACGTTCATGCCGCGCACCTGCGAGCCCATGCGTTCGGCGATCGCCAGGCCGGCGGCATCGTCCTTGGCGCTGTTGACCCGCAGGCCAGACGACAGCCGTTGCATCGACGTGGCAAGCGAAGACTGGCTCGTGCTCAAATTGCGCTGGGCATTGAGCGACACCAGGTTGGTATTGATAGTCTGGGGCATGGAAATTCTCCAATCAGATTAAGTGACCGCAGGCAAACGCCTGGCAAGCGCCGCCCGCCTTGTGTAAACGACACGCGGCGACTGCCTTGCAACTCTTTGGCCGCGACCCGTGAAGGCAACAACCTCGGAACTCGCCCGGGCACTCCAAAGCTTGCACGACGGCTGCGTCTGGCAGCTGGCAACCGTTTTGCAGCCCGTTGTGGTCCGGACCCCGCGCCCACCAGGTGGCAAGCACGTTGAAGCCGTTTTCGTCGCGTCCCGGGAAAGCTTTAGCCCTTTGCGCCAAAACCTTGCAGCCTGGCCGCGAAAGTGAGGGCGACACAGGCCTTACTTCCTGGCGTGGAAGGCCGGCGCTGCCGGGATCATGTCCAGCATCTGCCGGCGTCCAAGCTGGCACGTTCACTCACCCTCAACACATTCACAGACTGAGTCACCATGACGGAACGCAGACTGCACATCGGCGGCAAACAGAAGCGCGCGGGCTGGGAAATCCTGGACGTCAACCCCGGGCCCCTGGTGGACCACGTGGGCAACGCCATCGACCTGTCGCAGTTTGCCGACGGCACCTTTGTCGAGGTCTATGCCTCGCACGTGCTGGAGCACTTCGACTACAAGGACGCACTCGTCGCCGCGCTGCGCGAATGGCACCGCGTGCTGGCCCCGGGCGGCGTGCTGCGCTTGAGCGTGCCCGACATCGACGTGCTGGCGCACCTGCTGCTGCAGCGCCACAAGCTCGACGTCAACCAGCGCTTCCAGGTCATGCGCATGATGTTTGGAGGCCATGTCGACGCGCACGATTACCACCTCGTCGGTCTGAACCAGGAATTCCTGGCTGGCTTCTTGAATGCCGCCGGCTTCGACGCGGTGCAGCGCGTGCCGCGCCACGGCCTCTTCACCGACACCAGCGACATGGTGGTGGCGGGCACGCCGATCAGCCTGAATCTGAATGCCTTGAAGCCAGTGGCCATGTTGACGAGCCACGCCGAGCCGATGCCAGCCACTGCGCTGGCCTGAACGGAACAAACCGCACCATGCACAACGCTGCCGCTTCACACCAAACCGCCTCTCGCAACGTCCAGCCGAACAGAGCCGCCCAGTTGACCACGCACCCGACGGGCAAACCCGCCCACCGCCACTGGCAGGCCGGCCGCAACCTGGTCGCCAAGAAGAACTGGGCCGGCGCCGCGCAGGCTTTTGCGCGCGCCACGCTGGCCGCGCCGGCCGACGCGCTGTACTGGGTCAACCTGGCGAATGCAGAACGCCATGCAGGTGCGCTGGACCGTGCCGAAGCCGCTGCCCGTCGCGCGCTGAACCTGCAGCCCGACGACGCACTGGCGCTGCAGGTGCTGGGCGAAAGCCTGGCCCAGTTGCACCGCTACGAAGAGAGCGTGGCAGTCTTCGCGCAGCTTGAAGCCACGGGCACGCTGGAGCCGTCGGCCCTGTTGCAGCAGGCTTCGATGTTGCAGGCGCTGCACCGCCCGCGTGAAGCGATGGCGGTGCTGCTGCGCGCGCTGTCCGAACAGCCGCACCTGGTGCGCGGCCACGCGTTGCTGGCCGACGCCTGCCGCGACCAGGGCCTGAAGCGCGAGGCCGTGGAGTGCATGAAGACGGTGCTGGCGCTGGAGCCTGG
>JAYSYB010000581.1:0-2850 GCA_043716775.1 Rubrivivax sp. | reverse complement strand
GTTGTCTGTGGTAACGGCCTGCCTGCCTTGCGGCAGGAAGTCTGGCAACACCGGCCACTGCTTGCTGGCACCCAAGGCCAGCTTGGCGTCTGGGCGGTGCGGAAAATAAGGGTGCAGGCCAATACCCGCAGGCATCAGGTTTGGCCCTAGATGGGTCAACGCCAAAGAAACGCACAGGTCAGTTTCTGTCAACACAATGTGCTGACTGGCGCTGTAATGCCACGGCCAAGCCGCGCAGGCAGGGCTGTCCAGGCGCAGGGTGGCGCTGCTTGCGCTAACCCGAGTTTGTCAATTTCCCGTTGACTTTCGATCCCTGTCGGCCGCAAACCCTTGTCAGCATTGGATTTCGGATTGGCGGCGAAATGTAGTGCCATAATATTTAGAACTAAGTGGTCGCGCACGCGATTTCTCGTGCAACATCAGGGCATGTTCATTCGCCGCACCCAGACTCGCAATCGCATCTCCGGCGAGCCCTATGTCACCCACCGCCTGGTGCATAGCGCGCGAGTGGGCAAGGCCATCAAGCAGACTACCGTGCTGAACCTGGGCAGCCACTTCGATTTGCCCCAGGCGCATTGGCCCGCCCTGGCCCAGCGCATCGACGAATTGGTGCATGGTCAGCGCTTGATGCTGGAGGCGGCGTTGCCCGAGGAGGTGCAAGCCTTTGCGCAACGTTTTGCTGCCCAGATCATTGCCCGCCAGCCTGCCACGCCCAGCCTGGACTCGGTGCCCACGGCGCGCTGGGTTTCTGCTGGGCCAACATCTTCAAAACCTGCCAAACCTGCCAAGGCTACCCTCAGCCCATCCAGCGGCCCACCAAGCAGCGCGGCCAGTCAAGCCGGCGAGCTCGATCGCTACCAGGAGGTCGATCTGGACTCGCTTGAGCTAGTCCAGCCGCGCAGCGTGGGCGTGGAGCACGCGGCGCTGTCGGCGATGCGCCAATGCGCCTTGCAGGACAAGCTCAGCGAGTTGGGCCTGAACCGCCCGCAGATCGCCGCCGCCGTCGGCAACATCGTCGCGCGCATGGCCCAGCCGTGCAGCGAGCTGGCCACCCACGCCTGGTTGAAGGACACCTCGGCCCTGGGCGAGCTCATCGACTTTGACTTCGAGGCGATGGATTTGAACCGCCTGTACCGCGCCTCAGACGCGCTGTACAAGCACCGCGAAGCCTTGCAGGAGCACCTGTTCGGGCGTGCCCGCTCGATGTTCGGCCTGGGCCAAACCATCACCCTGTACGACCTGACCAACACCTACTTCGAGGGCGTGGCCGCCGCGGTGAGCAAGGCCAAGCGCGGCCATAGCAAGGAGCGGCGCAGCGACTGCCCACTGGTGACGCTGGCCATGGCGCTGGACGCCAGCGGCTTCGTGCGGCGCGTGCAGTTCTTCGCCGGCAACGCCAGCGAGCCCAGCACACTCAAAGGCATGCTCACGGGCCTGGATGCGGCACCAGGCGCGACGGTGGTGATGGATGCGGGCATCGCCACCGAGGCCAATCTGACGTGGCTGCGCGAGCAGGGCTATCACTATGTGGTCGTCTCCAAACTACGCCAGCGCCAGTTCGACCCGAGCCTGGCCACCGAGGTGCAATCGGCCGGCGAGGTGACGATCAAGCTGCAGCGCGTGCTTGATGGGCAGGGTCATGTGCTGCTGTACTGCCACTCACCCGCGCGCGAAGAAAAAGACCGTGCCATCGACACGGCCAAGGCCAGCGCCCTGGAGGCCGCGCTGGCCAGGTTGCAGGCCACCCTGACCAAGCCGCGCGGCACCCAGGACGTGGCCACCTTCATGCAGCGCCTGGGCCGCGCCAAGCAGCGCTTCGCGCGTGCCGCGCAGCACTACGAGATCACAGTGAGCACCGACCTTGATGGCAAGCTTGTCACCGACATCACCTGGGTCAAACGCATCAAACCCGGCAGCGCGGCGGCACATCCGGGCGTGTACTGCCTGCGCACCACCTTGGTCGATCAGGACAACGCTACGCTGTGGCGCACCTACATCATGCTCACCGAGTTGGAGTCGGTGTTCCGATCATTGAAGACCGACCTGGGTCTGCGCCCGGTGTTCCACCGCGTGGATCGACGCGTCGAAGGGCACTTGTTCATCAGCGTGCTGGCGTACCACTTCGTGCATATGCTGCGTTTGCAACTCAAGGCCCAGGGCGTCAACGACAGTTGGAACACGCTGCGCCAGACGCTGGCCACGCAGCGCCGGGTTACCGTCACCCTACAGCGGCGCGATGGTCGTGCCGTGCATGTGCGCAAGGCCACGCGACCCCAGCCACGGCATCAGACGCTGGGCACCATCCTCAAACTCGACCCCAATCCCGGGCGAACCCATCGCGTGCTGGTCTGAGCCAGCGGTTGAGGCCGACTCGACAACCGGCGGGCAACTACAAAAAAGTAGTGCCATACACGCGGTAATGTCGCCCTAAGCTGTTGATTTCATTGAGGTCGCTGGGGTGAGTGACAAACTCGGGCTAAGCTGGTCAACCTGCCAGGCTTGGGTGTGTGCATTGCCGTGCAGCGCGTGCGGCAGGGCGTCTGGATGCGGTGTCAGCGAAAAAGTGTCAACACCCACCCACAGCTTGGCGCTTTCAATGCGGTTCGAATACGGGATCAGCGGGTAAATGCCGCCTTTGGCCCAGTGAATCGGGTCAAAGTGATCTTCTGGACCATCAGGGTAGGGGTGCAAAACCTCGGTGAACCCATGCACCGGATCGACCCAACACAGGCGCGGGTAACCCGCCCGCCCGCATGCGGCAACAGGCGGGCGCTGGCACCGTCACAGGCAAGTTCTATGACCTTGCCCATGGGTGCCCGCTGAGCGTCTGGCCTTTAGGCCTTGGCTTGC
>JAYSYB010000059.1:0-2414 GCA_043716775.1 Rubrivivax sp. | reverse complement strand
GCAAAGGCCGTCTTGCCCATCGATGGGCGCGCGGCCAGGACGATGAGATCGCCCTTTTGCAGACCGGCCGTCATGCTGTCCATCTCGAAGTAGCCGGTGCGCACGCCTGTCACGTCACCGGCGTCGGTTTCTGCGAGTTCGTTGACACGGTCGAGCAGGGCCACCACCAGGCGGTCCATGCTCTGCGGGCCTTGTTGCTGGCGCGAGCCTTCTTCACCGATCTTGAGGATCTTGCTCTCGGCCTCGTCCAGGATCTGCGACACATTGCGGCCTTCGCGGTTGAAAGCCGCCGTGGCGATCTCGTCGCTGGCGCCGATCAGTTTGCGCAGCACGGCGCGCTCGCGCACGATCTCTGCATAACGCCGCATGTTGGCGGCGCTCGGCACACTCTGCGCCAATGCGTTCAGGTACGCCAAGCCACCGCAGTCATCGGTCTTGCCCAGGCTCTGAAGATGCTCGAAGACCGTGATCACGTCGGCCGGCCGGCTGTGCTGCACGAGGGCCGCGATGGCGCTGAAGATGAGCCGGTGTTCGTAGCGGTAGAAGTCGCTGTCGGTCAGAAGTTCTGCCGCACGGTCCCAGGCCAGGTTGTCCAGCAGAAGCCCGCCCAGCACACTTTGCTCGGCTTCCACCGAGTGCGGCGGCACACGCAGGCGTGCCACTTCTTCGTCGCGCGGCGGCGCGGATTCGCGGGGGTGGCTGAGTTTGTCCATCTTCACAAGTTAAGGTCGTTTGGCAACGGCAACGGAGAGGGAAAGCGCGCAGTCTTCTTGTTCAAGCCACGGTGCACAACCCTGTGGACAGCATCTGTGCAGGCTGTGCATTCACGCGGGGCCAAAAACAAGAAGGCCGGCATTCAGCCGGCCTTCCGTCAACAGCAAAAGAAAATGCGGTCAGTCGGCTTGCGCCACCACCAACACGGTGACTTCAACCAGGACATCGGTGTGCGGCGCGACGGAAACCTTGTGCTCGCCAACGATCTTCAGCGGGCCACTCGGCATGCGCACCTGCGACTTCTGCACCGCCAGGCCCATCTTCGTGAGCGCATCAGCAATGTCGGCATTGGTGACCGAGCCGAAGAGGCGTCCGTCAACGCCTGCCTTCTGCACCACGCGCACCGTCTTACCGGCAATCTGCTCGCCCAGCGCCTGTGCGGCGTCGTGCTTGACTTGCGCGACCTTTTCCAATTCAGCGCGTCGGCCTTCAAATTCCTTGATCGCGGCTTCGGTGGCGCGGCGCGCCTGCTTGGTCGGGATCAGGAAGTTGCGCGCGTAGCCCGGTTTAACGTTGACAACGTCGCCGAGGTTGCCAAGCTTGCCGACTTTTTCGAGGAGGATGATTTGCATGTCAGTCTCTCCTAGACCTTGTGGTGGTCAGAGTACGGCAGCAGCGCCAGGAAGCGCGCGCGCTTGATGGCGGTGGTGAGCTGGCGCTGGAAGAAGGCGCGAGTGCCGGTCAGGCGGGCGGGCGTGATCTTGCCGTTCTCGCCAATGAAATCGCGCAGCACGTCGATCTCTTTGTAGTCGATGTACTCGACACCGGCAACCGTGAAGCGGCAGAAACGCTTGCGGCGGAACAGCAGCGACTGGTTGTTGCGCTTGGGGCGCTTGTCTTTGGAAAAACGACCTTTACCACGTGGCGGGGGCATATGAGCTCCTACTTGAATTCAATTCGATCCGGATGGGACCGGCCGGGCAACAAGCTCGACCGAGTTGATATGGAACAGAAGACCGCGACCGTTGCGGGTGCTGGTGATGAAGCCTGCGTACAGGCCGCTCGATCCCAGCTCCAGCGGCAACAGCACCTGCGTCACGGCCCCGATGGCCACCGCTTTCATCTCCATGGAGACCTTGCGGAGCTGGCTGTCTTCCTGAACCTCGGACTCGTGCTTCAAGCTCAAGTCCAGGGCAGGCAGACCCGCCGGGGTGTAACGAGGGGCTGCGCGCTCCACCAGCGTCGCCGACAGAACCAAGCGGTTCAATTCGGGCTAGCCAGTGGCCAAGGCACAGACTGCGCAGGCGACTCGGCCGTCAGGCCGTGGCCTCCTGGCGTTCCTTGCGGGCTTCTTCGCGTTCCACCGCCTTCATCATGATTGACGGGGTTGTCTCGGCCTTGGGCTTTTGCACGGTCATGTGGCGCAGCACGGCGTCGTTGAAGCGGAAGCCGGTTTCGATCTCGGTCAGCGTGTCGTTGCTGACTTCGATGTTCAGGCACAGGTAGTGCGCCTTGACCAACTTCTGGATCATGTAGGCCAGCTGGCGCCGGCCCCAGTCTTCCACACGGTGCACCTTGCCACCGCTTGCCGTGACCAGGGTTTTGTAGCGTTCCAGCATGGCCGGAACCTGTTCGCTTTGATCCGGGTGGATCAGCAAAACAATCTCATAGTGACGCATGAATACTCCTTGTGGATTCCG
>JAYSYB010000580.1:0-8738 GCA_043716775.1 Rubrivivax sp. | reverse complement strand
CGCCGAACGCGGCCGCCACGGGCCAGTTGCCGTCGGCTTATCAGCCTTCAGTGGTGCCGGGTGCCGGCATCACGCGGCCAGGGCTGCCCCAGACCATGCCGCCGATGCCGCTGCAGCAGCCTGTTCAGCAGCCGCAGTTGATGCCACAGCCCGCGGCCCAGCCTGTGCCACAGCCTGCACCGCCAGGCATGGGCCAGATCCAGCCGCCCTTTTCGCGCGATCTGAGTCCGCTGAAATAGCGGCAGCCGTCAGTACAGCGCGGCGCCGAAGGGCGACGGTTCGGGCTTCGGCTCAACAAACGGCTCACCCACACTTCCCAGGCTACCCGGGCGCGACGGGCCCGGGTCTTCGCCATCGGCCACTTCGGTCAGCAACGCGGCAGCACTCTTCAAGAGCGGCCACGCCAGAGTGGCACCCGTGCCGTCGGTGCTTTCCATGCCCAGTTCCAGCAGCGCGGACGCGCGGAACAGGTTCAGCGCCTGGTCCAGCCCGCGGTGGCCATGGCTGCGGCAGAAAACGCAGTAATCAGTGACCGGCTGCGCAATGCGCGCGGCCAGCATCAGCGCGGCGCAGGCCGGCATGCCGTCGATCATCAACAGATGGCGCTTGCTGGCGGCCATCAGGATCACGCCCACCATCACCGCCACTTCAAAGCCGCCAAATGCGGCCAGCACCTCCACCGGTTCGACCACGTCCTTGTGACGGGTCTGCGCACCGTGCAGCACCGTCAGCAGGTGATTCAAGTAAACGCCATCCATCTGAGGGCCGGTGACGATGAGGTCACGCACCGCGCTGTCGGTCAGCCGCGCCAGCACCAGCGCCGCGCTTTCGTGCGAACCCACGCCCACGCCCGCCAGCACGGTGACGTTGCCCTTGAGCTTGTCGCCAATCTCCATGCCGGCGCGCATGCCGGCATGCGCCTGGTCCAGGCTCATCGCGGCCGAAGCACGCGCGTTGCGCGTGCCGTGGGCGATCTTGCGCATCATCAGCCGGTCGTGCGGAGGCATGTTCTGCGCCATGCCGCAGTCCACCACCGTCACGTCCATCTGCTGCGCGCGCGCAAACACCGTCATCGGCAGCTGGTTGCTCAGCAGCATGTGCACGGTGTCGTGCGTGGCGCGGGCCTGGGGGTCGGTGATGCCATCGACAGCCAGGCCGTGGTCGGCCGCAAACACCAGCATCTGGGGCGCATGCAGGTGCGGTCTGAGCGTGTTCTGCATCAACCCCAGCCGAATGGCCAGCGGTTCAAGTTCGCCCAGGCTGCCGCCGGCTTCATTCCGACGCTGCAGCTTGTCGCGCAACGCTTTTTCAAGCGGCGGGCTGGACGTGGGGGTGACGAGAGAACGGTTGTTGGACATGGGGTGGTTGGACGCCAGGCACGAGTGTAGCGACGAGCCCTAACGCAGAAACAGCCCGTACACGGGATTGCGCGTCTCTTCCACGAAGGGGTATGCCAGAGCACGCAGGAATTCATCGAAGCCTGGCTCGTCACCCGCCGGCACCTGGATGCCGACGAGAATGCGCCCGTAGTCCGCACCCTGATTGCGGTAGTGGAAGAGGCTGATGTTCCAGCCCGGGTGCATGGCCGCCAGGAAGCGCATCAACGCGCCCGGCCGCTCGGGAAACTGAAAGCGGAAGAGCCGCTCGTCGCGTGCCAGTTCACTGCGGCCGCCCACCATGTGGCGCACGTGTTCCTTGGCCAGTTCATCGTCGGTCAGATCCACATTGGCGAAGCCCTGCTTGCTGAATTGCCGCGCAATGCGCCCGGCTTCGTCACGGCGCTGAATAGTCAGGCCGACGAAGACGTGCGCCAGGTGCTGGTCGCTGATGCGGTAGTTGAATTCGGTGACGGACCGCGGCCCGATCAGTTCGCAAAAGCGTTTGAACGAACCACGCGCTTCGGGGATGGTCACCGCAAACAGCGCCTCGCGTTGTTCGCCAAATTCAGCCCGTTCAGCGACGAAGCGCAGGCGGTCGAAATTCATGTTCGCGCCGCAGGTGATGGCCACAAAGGTCTGGCCCTTGAGCTTGTGCTTTTCGGCGTATTGCTTGATGGCCGCCACGCCCAGCGCGCCGGCGGGTTCGAGGATGCTGCGGGTGTCCTGGAACACGTCCTTGATGGCGGCGCAGACGGCGTCGGTGTTGACCACCACGTAGTCGTCCACCAGCGCCCGGGCGATGCGGAAGGTTTCCACACCGACGAGCTTCACCGCCGTGCCGTCGGAGAACAGGCCCACGTCCTTCAACTGCACGCGCTTGCCCGCGGCCACCGACTGCACCATCGCGTTTGAATCCACCGTCTGCACGCCGATCACGCGCACCTCGGGCCGCACAGCCTTGATGTAGGCCGCCACGCCGGAGATCAAACCGCCACCGCCGATGGCGACGAAGATGGCGTCGATCGGGCCCTGGTGCTGGCGCAGGATTTCCATGGCTACCGTGCCTTGGCCGGCGATGACGTCAGGGTCGTCGAAGGGGTGGACGAAGGTCAGGCCCTGGGCGGCCTGCAGTTGCACGGCGTGGTCGTAGGCGTCGGTGTAGCTGTCACCGTGCAACACGACTTCACCGCCCAGCGCTGCCACGGCGTCCACCTTCAGCTTGGGCGTGGTCACCGGCATGACCACCACAGCCCGGCAGTTGAGCCGCTTGGCCGACAGCGCCACACCCTGGGCATGGTTGCCGGCGGACGCGCAGATGACACCGGCGGCCAGCGCCTCGGGCGCCAGGTGCACCATCTTGTTGTAGGCACCGCGCAGCTTGAAGCTGAACACCGGCTGCTGGTCTTCACGCTTGAGCAGCACCGTGTTGCCGACGCGGCGGCTTAAGCTGCGCGCGGCGTCCAACGGTGTCTCACGGGCCACGTCGTACACACGCGCCGTGAGAATGCGCTTCAAATAGTCGGCTGCGATGCGCAGGCCCTTGGGCGTGGCGTGCAGACGAGGCCGTGCGTCAGCGGCCACGGCGATGGGTTTAGGGCTTTGGCCAGCGGGCATCGTTCGTTGCGCCATGAAGAGTCGACAAGCCTCAGAGGCGCGTGTCAAACGGGGGCCGGATCATAGGCCGGCAGCACTCGAATTCATCGGCCGCCAAGACGGGCGTAAAAAAGCCCGGAGCCTTGTGAGCCCCGGGCTGAATCCACCATTCAGGAGGTGGAGGAGACAATCGGTGGAAGCCGAGCAATCGACTGCCTTGCGGGCAGTCTATCACCGCAATGCTGCGCTGCAATATGCTTGTGGCAGCTTCTGAACAGCGAATCCACTCCTCACTTTTCGTGCGCCGCTTCGCCTGCGCCACAACGGGACATACGCACCATGGAATGCACCATCAACTGGATCCCGGGCACCGGAATGGGGTTCGTCGCCGAGACCGGCAGCGGCCACTTCCTGACCATGGACGGCGCGCCCGATGGCGGCGGCCGCAACCTGGCACCGCGGCCAATGGAAACCGTGCTGGCCGGCACCGGCGCCTGCACGGCCTATGACGTGGTGTTGATCCTGAAGCGCGGGCGCCATGCCGTCGGCGGCTGCCAGGTGAAGGTCAGTGCCGAGCGCGCGCCAGTGGACCCCAAAGTGTTCACGCACGTTCGGATGCACTTCATCGTCAGCGGCAAAGGCGTGCCGGCTGCAGCGGTGGAGCGCGCCATCGCGATGTCGCATGAGAAGTACTGTTCGGCCAGCATCATGCTGGCCAAGACGGCCGAGATCACGACCAGCTTCGAGATCGTCGAGGGCCCCTGAACTAGACCCGGTGCGCCACCGCCGTCATCACCCGCGCTGCACTGCGCATCGCCCAGGCCACCGGTGCCGGCAGCGGCACACCGCCCGCCGCAGTGGCCTCGTCGGCGTGGCGGGCCTCGTCGTACTTCATCGCCTCCACGACATCGCGTGAACGCTGATCGTCGGCCGGCAGGCGGTCCAGGTGACCCGCCAGGTGCTGCTCCACCTGGCGCTCGGTCTCGATCACAAAGCCCAGGCTGACGCGGTCACCCAGGCGGCCCGCCAGCAACCCAATGCCAAAGGCCCCGGCGTACCAGAGTGGGTTGAGCAGGCTCGGGCGGCTTCCCAGTTCATCCAGGCGTTGCTGCGTCCATGCGAGGTGGTCGGTTTCCTCGCGCGCGGCTTGCTGCATCTGCTGGCGCAATGCATCGCTGCGCGCCGTCAAGGCCTGCGCCTGGTACAGGGCCTGGGCGCAGACCTCCCCCACGTGGTTGACGCGCATCAGCGCGCCAGAAAGTCGGCGGTCCTCGTCGCCGAGCGGTGCCGACGTCACTGCGGCGGGTGGCGAAGCGGGGAATGGCCGCGACGCATGCACCGCGCCAGCCAGCGTGCGCAGTGCGTTGTCCAGACTGATGAGCAAGCGGTCGGGGTAATCCATGAGGCACCAGATTACCCGATTCGACTCATTGGCTAGTCAGACCTGTGTCTCGTTGTTGCCAGACAACACGCGAGCCGCTTTTGAAGGGCATGCGATGGCAATGACGCGGGTGGTCTGGTGCAATACAGGCAACTTCCGATGAGGGGGTTGGTCTGATCTGCCCTTCACGGGGCGGCCCTCCCGATCGGGACCTCTAATTCAACACCTAGGAGATAGTCGCAATGAAAAAATCCCTGCTCGCACTGGCAGCACTGACCGCTTTCGCAGGCGCAGCTTCGGCCCAGTCTTCGGTGACCTTGTTCGGCATCGTTGATCTGTCGATCAACAGCGTGAAGAACGGCGCCATTTCGCAAAAACTGATGAGCTCCAACCAGCTCAACAGCAACCGCCTCGGCTTCCGCGGCGTTGAAGATCTCGGCGGCGGCATGCGTGCCGGCTTCTGGATTGAAGGCGGCATGAACAACGACGACGGCACCGGTGCAGCCGCCGGTGGTGGCATGAACTGGCAGCGCCGCTCGACGGTCAGCCTGATGGGTGGTTTTGGTGAGATCCGCCTCGGCCGTGACTACACGCCGACGTTCCTCAACAAGACTGTCTTCGACCCGTTTGGCACCAACGGCCTGGGCTCTGAACTGAACGTGGAAACCACGCTGGGTTCGGGCGCCACCACCCTGGTGCGTGCCAACAACTCGATCGGCTACTTCCTGCCCGCCATGGGTGGTCTGTACGGTCAGGTGATGGTCGCTGCTGGCGAAGGCGTCACGGGCAACAAGTACACCGGTTTCCGCCTCGGCTACGCCGGTGGCCCGATCAACGTGGCAGTGGCCATGGCCAAGACTTTCAAGAACGACGGCGCCGCCAGTGGTGCCCCGATGTTCTCGGACTTCAAGGACTTCAACGTCGGTGCTTCGTACAACCTCGGTTTCATGACACTGATGGCCCAGTACGGCAAGGCGGAATACGACCCGGGCACGGTCGCTAACGACAAGCGTGATTCGAAGAAGATGTTGTTGGCTGCCACGGTGCCGTTTGGCGCCAGCACGCTGAAGTTCTCGTACCTCAAGGCCAGCGGCGCGCAAGGCTCCAGTGCCACCGACTTTGACGCGACTCAGGTTGCGGTCGGCTATCAATACGACCTGTCCAAGCGCACGGCGATCTACGCAACCGCGTCTTCGCTGAACAACGGTGGCACTGCTGCCAATGGCGCTCGCTTCACTGTCGGGCAAGGCCCCGCAATGGTTCGTGGCGGCGACACTTCGCGCGGCTACAACCTGGGCGTGCGTCACAGCTTCTGATCGAAGGCACTGCCCGAGCGGGCAGTTCTTGGATCAAGACCGCACAAGGCCGCCTTCGGGCGGCCTTTTTTGTGGCCAAGGCGTGCAGATGTTGCCCGGAATGCGCCTCGTCCCCAGCAAGGCGCAACGCTTGTACGGGGCCGCGGGTCTATCCGACTGTGGGGCATGGGCAAACACCGCATCATCGGTGCTGTGGGCTATCCGGATATTGACGTGAGAGAGCAGCGTGAAGCCGTCTGAAGCATTGCACTTGAATCGCGCCGAGATCCGGCTTGTCGTTGGTTCTCACCGCGCGCGCAATGCGCGCGTGTTTGGTTTTGTCCTGCACGGACATGACACGGAAATCAGCGATCCGGACATCTCGATCGACCCCACACCAGAGACCACCCTGTTCGACATTGGCGCAATCCGCCACAAGTTGGGCGAGCTACTTGGCCTGCCGGTAGACGTGCTAACTCCCAACGCCTTGCCCGATAAATTTCGGGCCACGGTTTTATTGAAAGCTCGCCCCGTATGAGCCGTGACGAAGGACGCTTGGCCAACTACTTGGCACCTATTCTCGAAGCCATCGAACGCATTGGCCGCTATACCCAGGACATGGCCGATCTGGCGTTCTTGGAGAACCAGTTGGTTCAAGACGCCGGGGTCCGGAACTTACAGATCATCGGCGAGGCCAGACATAACATCGACGTCCACCATCCGGAGTTTGCTGCACAGCAGCCTGAACTGCCTTTGGCATTTGCACACCTGATGCGCAAGGCGGTTGCGCACGGCTACTTCAAGGTATGTTTGGAAATCGTCTGGAAGACGATTCATCATGACCTCCCGGCCCTGCACACGCTGGTTCGAGAAGCGCGAGGCGCTTTACCAAGCCCTCGTTGACCCTTCAGAAAATAACCGTGACCGCCGCCGCGGCGGAATGTCTGTAGTGCTGGCGCGGTTGAAGATTTGCCCTCTCTATGCTCGTTTTCATTCTCCGCCGCCTGATGCAAGCTGTGATCGTGATGGTCACAGTCGCGTTCATTGCCTTCATGCTGTTTCAGTACGTGGGCGACCCCGTCACCAGCCTGCTAGGTCAGGACGCCACACAAGAGCAGCGCGACCAGTTGCGCAAGGACCTGGGCCTGGACCAGCCTTTCCCGGTGCAGTTTGCGCGCTTCATCGGCAACGCCGTCCAAGGCGAATTCGGCTTGAGCCTGCGCCAGGGCCGCAAGGTGTCGGCGCTGATCGCAGAGCGCTTTCCCGCCACGCTGGAACTCGCACTGGCTGCAGCCTTGATCGCACTCGGCGCCGGTCTGCCTCTGGGCGTGTATGCAGCGCTGCGGCGCGGGCGTTTCGGATCACAACTGGTGATGCTGTTGTCGCTGCTGGGTGTGTCGCTGCCGACCTTCTTGATCGGCATCCTGTTGATCCTGGTCTTTGCGGTCACTCTGAAGTGGCTGCCCAGTTTCGGCCGCGGTGACACGGTGGCGCTCTTCGGTTCCAGCAGCTGGACCACAGGGCTGCTGACCGCCGACGGCTGGAGGCACCTGGTGCTGCCGGCGGTGACGCTGTCGGTGTTTCAGCTTGCACTCATCATGCGGCTGGTGCGCGCCGAGATGCTGGAAGTGCTGCGCACCGACTATGTCAAGTTCGCGCGTGCGCGCGGCCTGCAGGACAGCGCCGTGTATTTTGGCCATGCGCTGAAGAACACGCTGGTGCCTGTCATTACCATCACGGGGCTGCAACTCGGAAGCCTGATTGCCTTCGCCATCATCACCGAGACTGTCTTTCAATGGCCCGGCATGGGCTTCCTTTTCATCCAGGCGGTGCAGTTTGCCGACATCCCCGTGATGGCCGCTTACCTGTGCCTCATCGCGTTGATCTTCGTCGTCCTCAACCTGGTGGTGGACTTGCTGTACTTCGCCGTTGATCCGCGCCTGCGCATGGAACGCTCCACAGCCGGACATTGAACACGCCGATGCCCAATCCCACGCCCGCTTCCAATCTGTCCGCGCCAGGCGCCTGGGCCCGTTTTTTCAACGGCGACGTCTGGTTCAGCTTCCGCCATTCGCCGACGGCCATCGTCGCTGCGGTGATTGCGGCGCTGTGCCTCATCGGTTCGGTCTTCGCGCCCTGGGTGTCGCCGCACAACCCTTTTGATCTGGCCACGCTGAACCTGTCGGACGCGCGCATGCCGCCCGCCTGGCAAGAGGGGGGCAGCCGCAACTACCTGCTGGGCACTGACGACCAGGGCCGCGACCTGCTGTCGGCGCTGTTCTACGGCGCACGGCTGTCGCTGGCGGTGGGTTTTGCGTCAGTGCTGCTGTCGCTGGTGGTGGGTGTAGGCCTCGGGCTCCTGTCGGGCTTTGTGGGCGGCAAGGTGGACGCTTTCATCATGCGTGTGTGCGACGTGATGCTGTCCTTCCCGTCGATCCTGATCGCGCTGCTGATCAACGGCGTGGCACGCGCGATGTTCCCCAACGCGCAGGACAGCCTGGCCCTGGGGGTGCTGATCCTGGCCATCGCGCTGACGGGCTGGGTGCAGTACGCACGCACCGTGCGCGGGTCCACGCTGGTGGAGCGCAACAAGGAATACGTGCAAGCGGCGCGTGTGATCGGCGTGGCGCCGCTGCGCATCATGGTCAAGCACGTGCTACCCAATGTGATGGGGCCGGTGATGGTGCTGGCCACGATCCAGGTCGCCGCCGCCATCCTGACCGAGGCGACGCTGTCGTTTCTGGGCGTGGGCGTGCCGCCCACTTCCCCCTCTCTAGGCACCTTGATTCGCGTCGGCAACGACTTTTTGTTTTCCGGCGAGTGGTGGATCACGATCTTCCCGGGGCTGATGCTGGTGCTGATCGCGCTGAGCGTGAACCTGCTGGGCGACTGGCTGCGCGACGCGCTGAATCCGAGGTTGCGGTGAGATGACGGTGCCACTGCTCGAAGTGAAAAACCTGCGTGTCGAATTCCCCACGCGCCACGGCTCGCTGCTGGCGCTGGACGACATTTCCTTTGACATCGCACCCGGTGAAATCCTCGGCGTGGTGGGTGAATCGGGCGCCGGCAAGTCGCTGACTGGCGCGGCGA
>JAYSYB010000579.1:0-8752 GCA_043716775.1 Rubrivivax sp. | reverse complement strand
GGGACTACTGGGAACGCCACCTGGACCCCGCGCTCTTCATCGACCGCAGCCTGAAGGGCACCGTCGGCGGCAAGGTGGTGTTGATCACCGGCGGCTCGTCGGGCATAGGCCTGTCGGCGGCCTGCCGCTTTGCCGAAGCCGGCGCCATCACCATCATCTGCGCGCGCGGTGAAGACAAGCTCAGTGCGGCGGTCGATGAGATCAAGGCCTATGCCGGCAAGGACGCCAAGGTCCACAGTTATGCCGTGGACATCGCCGACGCCGCCAGCTGCGCCGACTTCGTCAAAGCGCTGGAAGAGCAGCACGGCGGCGTCGACTTCCTCATCAACAACGCCGGCCGCAGCATCCGCCGCGCCATCGAAGCCAGCTACGACCGCTTCCATGACTTCGAGCGCACGATGCAGCTCAACTACTTCGGCAGCCTGCGCGTCACGATGGGTCTGCTGCCCGGGATGGTGGCCAAGAGGAAGGGCCACGTCGTCAACCTGAGTTCGATCAGCGTGCTGGTCAACGCGCCGCGTTTCTCGGCCTATGTGGCCAGCAAGGCCGCACTCGACGCCTGGACACGATGCGCCAGCAGCGAATACGCCGACCAGGGCATCACCTTCACCACCGTCAACATGCCGCTGGTGCGCACGCCGATGACGGCGCCGACCAAGATCTACGACAACATGCCGCTGCTCAAGCCCGAAGAGGCCGCCGACATGATCGTGCAGGCCTGCGTGGACAAGCCGGTGCGCGTGGCGACCAGGCTCGGCGTGTTCGGCGAGATCCTGCACGCCGCCGCGCCGCGCATCACGCAGATCGTCATGAACACCACCTTCCGCATGTTCCCCGACAGCGCTGCGGCCAAGGGCGACAAGGGCGCGAAGGCGACGCTGTCGCCGGAGGCGATTGCGATGTCGCAGATGATGAAGGGCATTCACTTTTGACGAGCAGTGGTGGCCTGGGTGCTGATGGACTATCATCGGAATATGAACAACGTCCATTTCCCACCCAGCCGTCCAGCCACCTTGCAGGGTGGTTTGGCCCAGCGCCTGCTGGGCCTGTTCAACCGCTCGGCGGCGATGGGTCTGCACAGCGGCGCTGCGGTCACGAACCTGGACCCGGCCTCCATCCGCAGCCTGGTGGCCGACCTGCAGCATCACGGCATTGCCAGGGCGGCTGGCGTGGGCTTGGCACCGCTGATGCGCGCGGGGCAGCCGAGCTGGGACGACGCCACCACGCGCCGCATGGAAGACCAGCTGGACCGCGTGACACAGGCGCTTGAAGCCTCGCCCGCGCCCAGCACCGAATGGCCGGCCATGCGCGAAATTTTTGGTGATGAAGCGCTGGCGGGCCTGCTGGAAGTCAGCGCTTCATCCTTGCGCCGCTACGCCGCGCTGGAGCGCCCCACACCCGACACCATCGCGGCGCGCCTGCACTGGCTGGCGATGGTGGTGAGTGACCTTGCCGGCGCCTACAACGCCATCGGCATGCGCCGCTGGTTCGAGCGGCCACGCGCGCAGTTGGCCGGCAAAAGCCCGCGCGCAGCGCTGGGCTCTGAGTGGGATCCCGATGGCGAAGCAGCCTTGCGCGTGCGCGCGCTGGCGGCAGCATTGAGCGGCGCCCAACCGCTGGCGGTATAGGCGGACTTTCGCATGACGGCTCGCATCGGCTACCGGCACTGCGACCCGCGCTTCCCGTTTCTGTGGCAATCGGCTGCACAGCCAGCAGCGCGCTGGCACGGCCAGGACGAAGGCCCAGTCAACTACTTTTCAGACACGCCAACGGGCGCGTGGGCTGAGTTCCTGCGCCATGAAGGCATCACCGATGAGGCCGATCTGGCCGGGGTGCAACGCTCGCTGTGGGCGGTGGAACTTACGCCCACCGATAGCGCCGCAGCGCCACAACTACCCGACGCAATTTTGTTTGGTGCAGAGCACTCTTATCCCGCTTGTCAACAAGAAGCCCGACGCTTGCGCAAGCTGGGTCACACCGGGCTCGAAGTACCAGGCGCAGCCCTGCTGCCGGGCGAGGCGCGGGGCTGGACAGCCCACGCTGCCATCACCCGCGATCCGACGCCGCGCCATGGGCGGGTCTGGGTGCACTTCGGGCCCTGCCCTTTTGTGGGCTGGGTGGTCGTGAAGGCCGGCAGCCCACCACCTGAAGTGCTGCCGTTGGTGCGCCACCTGTAGTGCGGTCTTCGATGCTGCGCGGCTGGGCCGACGAAGCCGAGCAGGCTCTTGAGCCTCAGCCCGCCGCCACCTCCAACACCAGCTTGCCGAAGTTCTCCCCCGTGAACAGTTTTTGCAGCGTGGCCGGGAAGGCGGCCACGCCGCCCTTGACCACGTCTTCCTTGCTCTTCATGCGGCCGTCCTTGAGATAGCCCGCCAGCTCGGTGATGGCCAGGTGGTAGCGGTCGGCGTAGTCGAAGACGACGATGCCCTCCATGCGCGCGCGGTTCACCAACAGGCTCAGGTAGTTCTTCGGGCCCACCACCGCTTCGGTGTTGTTGTACTGGCTGATGGCGCCGCAGATGATGATGCGCGCCTTCTTGTTGATGCGCGTCAGCACGGCGTCCAGGATCTCGCCGCCGACGTTGTCGAAGTAGATGTCCACGCCTTGCGGGCAATGCTGCTTCAGGCCGTCCTTCACCGGATCCCAGCGAGCAGCCCCTTGCGCTGGTGCCTTGTAATCGATGCAGGCATCAAAGCCCAGTTCCTTGACCACCCAATCGCACTTCGCCGGTCCGCCGGCAATGCCCACCACGCGGCAGCCCTTGAGCTTGGCGATCTGGCCCACCGTCTGCCCCACGGCACCGGCGGCACCGCTGATGACGACGGTCTCGCCGGCCTTCGGCATGCCCACGTCCATGAGGCCGAAGTAGCCGGTCATGCCGGGCATGCCCAGCACGTTGAGCCACTGCGTGACGGTGCCGCGCGCCAAGTCGATCTTGGCCATGCCGCTGCGCTTGACCTGGTCTGTGGCCACGTGCCAATACTCCTGCACGCCGGGCCCGCCGGTGACGTGGTCGCCGACCTTGAAGGCCGCGTTCTTCGACGCCACGACAACGCCAATGCCGCCAGCGCGCATGACTTCGCCGATGGCCACTGGCGGGATGTAGCTCTTGCCTTCGTTCATCCAGCCGCGCATGGCCGGGTCCAGGCTCAGCGCCAGCACTTTCACCAGCACGCCGCCCTCGGCCGGCTCGATCACCGGCTCTTCGGTGAACTGCCAATCCGTTGCCACGACTGCGCCTTGGGGCCGCGCGGCCAGGCGCACCTGGTGGTTGGTGGTGTGAGTGCTTGTGGTGGACATGCCGGCTCCCGCGTTGGACAGCTGTGCATCGTAGCGGCGCCGCTGCTCGACAAGCGTCGCGCAGGTGTCATGCGTACTTGCGCGGGTTTCAGTGCAAGTTTCAGTGCGGGTTTCAGTGCGGGTGCGCAGCCGCGGCACCCACACACCCGTGCACTTCGACCGTCACGTGCTTGATCTGTGCCACGGCCGCCAACCGCGCGCGGTAGGCCACGGCCGGCAGGGGCTTGTCGGCCACCACCGACAACGCCGCGCTCCAGGCCTGCGCGCCGACTTGCCAGACGTGCAGGTCGGCCACCTTGGCGTCGCCGTCGGCTTCGACAAGGTCGCGGATGCGCTGCGTCAGCGCCGGGTCTTCGGTGGCGTCCACCAGCGCCTTGGCCGTGCTGCGCAGCATGCCGATGGACCATTGCCCAATGACCGCCGCGCCCAGCAGCGCCACCGCCGGGTCAAGCCAGCCCAGACCGAACCAGGCCCCGCCCACCAGCGCGCCAATGGCCAGCACCGACGTGAAAGCATCGGCCAGGACGTGCAGATAGGCCGCGCTGAAGTTGTGGTCGTGGCCATGACCATGGCTGTGGTGACTGTGGCTATGGCCGTGACTGTGACCGTGGTCCTGTGCGCGGGCGTCTGGGGATGCATGCGCATCCGCACTGCGCCCACCCCGCGCCAGCAACCACACGCTGGCCAGGTTGACCGCCAGCCCAATCACCGCCACCAGCAACGCGTCTTCATAGTCCACCGCCCGCGGCGCGCGCAACGCCGACACCCCTTCAAAGGCCAGCCATACCGCCACGCCCAGCAGCACAAGGCCGCTGGTGTAGGCTGCCAGCACCTCGATCTTCCAGCCGCCAAACGCGAAACCCGCCGGCCCCCCCTTCACGGCGCGATGCGACGCAGCGCGCAGCGACAACCGGTACGCCAGCACCGCGCCACCCAACGCCAACGCGTGCGTGCCCATATGCCAGCCGTCAGCCGTGAGGGCCAGTGAACCCGTCCACCAACCGGCCACCAGTTCCACCGCCATCGTCACCAGCGTCAGCAGCGTTACCCAGGCCAGCGCCTTTTCGCGGCGCTGCTGGCCGTCATCGGCAAAGCTGTGGCTGTGGGCAAAGGGCCGAAGGTCGTGGGCGTGCATGGATAACGTTTAAATTCAGGGCGCTTTGTTGACCGATGTCACCGTGTACTGGCCATCGACCTTCTCGGCCGTGAAGCGCACGCGGCTGCCCACCGCCAGGTCATCCAGCCACACCGGGTTGCTGACGCGGAAGACCATCGTCATCGGCGGCATGTCCAGGTTTTTGATCTCGCCGTGTTTGAGTGTGACCTTGCCGGCGGCCTTGTCGAGCTTGGTGACTTCACCCAGCACCGGGTTGATGGGTGGCGGGCCTTGGGCCCAGACGCCGCTGGCCAGCAAGGCCGCGGCCGTCAACAGAAAGAGGCGTTTCATGGTCAGGCTCCTTTTGCGCTGCTGCCCGATGGGGGAGCCGGCGCTTTCTACAATGACCGCACCTTACACGAGCCGCCGGAGCGCGACCATGGGCCAGCCAGCCGACCCCACCCCTGACGTTGATCTGTCGCACATCACCCCCCGCGACCAGGCCGAAATCCTGGCCCAGGCGCTGCCGTATATCCGCAAGTTCCACGGCAAGACACTCGTCATCAAGTACGGCGGCAATGCGATGACCGACCCCGCGCTGCAGCAGGACTTTGCCGAAGACGTGGTGCTGCTCAAGCTCGTCGGCATGAACCCGATCGTGGTGCACGGCGGTGGGCCGCAGATCGACGACGCGCTGGCCAAGATCGGCAAGAAGGGCACCTTCATCCAGGGCATGCGCGTCACCGACGAAGAGACGATGGAAGTCGTGGAGTGGGTTCTGGGCGGCGAGGTGCAGCAGGACATCGTGGGCCTCATCAACGCCGCCGGTGGCAAGGCCGTAGGCTTGACCGGGCGTGATGGCGGCCTGATACGCGCGCGCAAACTGAAGATGCTGGACAAGGACGGCGCCGAGCACGACATCGGCCAGGTCGGTGAAATCACAGCCATCGACCCGAGCGTGGTCAAGGCACTGCAGGACGACCAGTTCATCCCCGTCATCAGCCCCATCGGCTTTGGCGAGAAGAACGAGTCCTACAACATCAACGCCGACCTTGTGGCGGCCAAGCTGGCCACCGTGCTGAAGGCCGAAAAACTGCTGCTGCTGACCAACATCCGCGGCGTGCTGGACAAGGACGGCGTGCTGCTGACGGACCTGAGCGCGCGCGAGATCGACGCGCTCATTGCCGACGGCACCATCGGCGGCGGCATGCTGCCGAAGATTGCCGGTGCACTGGACGCGGCCAAGAGCAGCGTCAATGCCGTGCACATCATCGACGGGCGCGTGCCGCATGCGTTGTTGCTGGAGATCCTGACCGATCAAGCCTACGGAACCATGATCCGGTCTCATTGATGCAGGCGCCGGGATTGGCGCACCGGCGCGTCTGGCTCTTTGATTTGGACGACACCTTGCACGATGCGTCCAGCGCGTCGATGGGTGAACTGCATGTGTCGATGGGGCAGTACATCGAAGAAAATCTCGGCATCAGCAAGGCCGAGTCCGACGCGCTGCGGCGCCAATACTGGCAGCGTTACGGCGCCACGCTGCTAGGGCTGGTGCGCCACCACGCCGTCAAGCCCGCCCACTTCCTGCACCACACGCACCTGTTACCGGGGCTCGAGCAGCGCGTGCGCGGCCATGCCGCCGACATCGCAGCGCTCAAGCGCCTGCGCGGCCGCAAGTTCATCCTGACGAATGCACCGGCCGCCTATGCGCAGCGCGTGTTGGGCGTGCTGGGCATCGGCCATCTGTTTGACGGCGTGCTGGCTATTGAGGACATGCACATGTTCGGCGAACTGCGCCCCAAGCCCGACGCCCGCATGCTGCGCTGGGTGGCGGCGCGGCTGGGTGTGGTGCCTTCACAGTGTGTGCTGGTGGAAGACACGCTGGTGCACCAGAAGGCCGCGCGACGCGTCGGCATGGGCACTGTGTGGATGCAGCGCTGGCTGCCGGCGCGGGTGACTCGGTGGCGCCGCAGGCCGGCTTACGTGGACCGGCGCGTGAGCCGTTTGCGCGACTTGTTTTGACGCAGCGCAGCAGGGTCCGGCAACTTCTGCGGCAACGTCGCCAGGCAGGGCCGGCCACTGCACACCGCCACCAGTGTTGCAGCCATCGGTGGCGTCAGCATTTGCGCTTGAACCTGCGCCTGCGCGCCGCCCCAGCCCAGCGCTATCAGCACGATGATGCCAAGCAGCGCTGTCGCCAAGAACCGAGCCACGATCCACACCAGTTTTGTCATGGCTGAAGACTAGGCGTCCGGGCCCCCTTGCGCCTCACCCAGAAGGGCGACGAGCCCTACATCCGATGGCGTATGCCGGCTTGCCTGGTTGCCGTGCTCAGGCTTGCAGCTTGAGTGACCCGCCACTGCCGCGCAGGCGCAAAGAGCATGACCAGGCCCGGCGTTGCCAGCACGCCGCTGGCCCATCCTGCCGCACGGTCCGCAAGCCGCACGCGCACCTCCTGGCTGACCCCGCCGACGGATCGTGGCGCTGCTCTGTGGTGCAGCCAGACCCCTGCCGGCACTGGCCAAAGGGCCTGAGCAAAGGGACTCAAGCCATCATGTGGGTCAGTGTTTACCTGCAAGAGAACCCAAGGGGGCCCTGTGCAAGAATCATTGCGGGTTGGGTGTCCGGCCCGCCCAGCCAGCCCCAACCGCCATCCTGCCGAGCGGTCCAGCACCCCTTTCCTTCTGTCCTCCGCCGCCGATGCCCGCCCTGCCCGCAGCACTGCCCCCGGACAGCGTTCCTGACGCGGCTGCCGAGCCGTCAGCCCCGGGCAGGAAGCGTCCCAAACCTGGCGAACGCCGCGTGCAGATCCTGCAGACGCTGGCCAGCATGCTGGAACAACCCGGCGCAGAACGCATCACCACCGCCGCCCTGGCGGCCAGGCTGAGCGTGAGCGAGGCGGCGCTGTACCGCCACTTCGCCAGCAAGGCGCAAATGTTTGAAGGGCTGATCGAGTTCATCGAAACCACCGTCTTCACGCTCATCAACCAGATCGTTGAACGTGAACCGTCGCCCACGCAGCAGGCGCAGAAGATCACCACCGTGCTGCTGCAGTTCAGCGAAAAGAACCCGGGCATGGTGCGGGTGATGGTGGGCGACGCGCTGGTGTTTGAACACGAGCGGCTCAACGCGCGCATGAACCAGTTCTTTGACCGTGTGGAATCGCAACTGCGGCAGAGCCTTCGCGCTGCGGCAGAAAACGCGGGCTCGCCAACGCCGACGGTGGATGCGCAAGCGCTGGCGTCGGCTGTAACCTCACTCATCGTCGGCCGGCTGCAGCGCTATGCGCGGTCGGGCTTCAAGCGCGCGCCCACCGAACATCTGGAACCGGCACTGCAGCGCCTGACAGGCTGACGGGCTGAGGGGGCTGATCAACGTGGTGCTGGAGATCGTGGCCGGCGGTGCCCGGCTGCAGCTGTTGCCCGGGCGCGCGGCCTACCTGCCCGACGCCGGTGCGCTGCTGGTCGCCGACGCGCACATCGGCAAGGCTGTGTCCTTCCGCAAGCTGGGCGTGCCGGTACCCGGCGGCACCACCAACGAAACCCTGCGCCGCCTGGACGCGCTGCTGCTGGCCACGGACGCACCCCACATCGTTTTCCTGGGCGACCTGCTGCATTCGGCGCGCGCCCGCGCGGCCGACACGGTGGACACGGTGGCGCGTTGGCGTGCCAGGCACCCTCGCCTGCGGCTGACGCTGGTGCGCGGCAACCACGACAGCCATGCGGGCGACCCGCCCTCCGACTGGGGTGTGCAGTGTGCGGATGAACCTTTGATGCTGGCTGGCCTGGCGCTCTGCCACCACCCGGACACCGCAGCAAAGGCCTACGTGCTGGCTGGCCATGTCCACCCGGCCGCGCTGGTCGGTGGGCGCACGCGCGAACGCCTGCGTCTGCCCTGTTTTCATTTCGGCGCAGCCGTGGGCGTGCTGCCCGCCTTCGGCGAATTCACGGGCATGCACACGCTGCCGCAGGGCCCGCAGGACCGCGTCTACGTCACCACGGGCGAGGTCGTGCGCGAGGTCCCGCACCTACACTTGGCGCCATGAACCTTGCCTTTGAACACCTGCTGGTGCGTGCCGAATCGCTGCTGGCCCGGCTTGAATTGATCTTGCCGCATGCGGCCACCGCGCCCGACTGGGCCGCCTCCATTGCCTGGCGCTACCGGCGGCGCGGCAGCGCAGGCGTGCTGGAGCCGGTGCGCCACATCTCAACCATCCGCTTGGCCGACCTGAAAGAAGTTGAACCGCAGAAGGACCGCCTGCTGCGCAACACCGAACAGTTCGTCAGCGGCCGCAGCGCCAACAACGTGCTGCTGACCGGCGCGCGCGGCACCGGCAAGAGTTCGCTGATCAAA
>JAYSYB010000578.1:0-2864 GCA_043716775.1 Rubrivivax sp. | reverse complement strand
GCTACAGGGTGCTTTGTAGCGCGGGAACAGGCACATCATTGTCCACCTGCCTGCCCGGCTCAAATGGGGCACCCGTCTGAAGTGCCCTGTCGGGATGTTTGCGAAACAGGTCAGGCGTTTAAACAGCATAGCCGCGCCGTCCGGCGCGCGCCAGTAGCACATGACCGCCGTAACCGGCACGATGGGTGTTGTGTGAGCAGTCCGTTCAACAATTTTTCCGATATCCATCGACGGGACAAGTGCCCGCCATTGGAACGCGCGTGACGCGCCCCTACAGTGCGCGCTGGTTCACCCGTTTCATCAACGCGTCGGCACTTTCCTTGCGTTCGCTGTAGCGGTCGGTCAGCCACGGCCCGGCGCTGCGCGTCAGCAGCGTGAACTTCACCAGCTCTTCCATCACGTCCACCACGCGTTCGTAGTAGGCCGAAGGCTTCATTCGCCCGGCGTCGTCAAATTCGAGAAAAGCCTTCGCCACGGACGATTGGTTCGGGATCGTGATCATGCGCATCCAGCGGCCCAGCACGCGCAGCTGGTTGACGGCGTTGAAGGACTGCGAGCCACCTGACACTTCCATCACCGCCAGCGTCTTGCCCTGCGTGGGCCGCACGGCGCCCAGGCTGAGCGGAATCCAATCGATCTGCGCTTTCATGATGCCGGTCATGGCGCCGTGGCGTTCGGGTGACGTCCAAACCATGCCTTCAGCCCAGGCTGCGGCAGCGCGCAGTTCCTGCACCTTCTCGTGGCTGTCGGGCGCGGCGTCGGGCAGCGGCAGGCCGGCGGGGTCAAAAATCCGCACCTCGCCGCCCATCGCGACCAGCAGGCGCGCCGCTTCCAGCGTCAGCAGCTTGCTGTACGACCTTTCGCGCAGCGACCCATACAGCAGCAGGAAGCGCGGCGCATGCGTCGATGCGCCGGCGCCCGCCAACCGCGCGCCGGTCGGGCGGTCAAACAGCGCCGGGTCGATGTGGGGCAGGCTGAGGTTGTCCACGCTCTTTATCCACGCTCTTCATCCACGCACCAAGCCCCGCTCGTACCAGCCCTTGCTGCCATTGACGACCTTCACCACCAGCAGCATCACCGGCACTTCGATCAACACGCCCACCACGGTGGCCAGCGCGGCGCCCGATTCAAAGCCGAAGAGGCTGATCGCCGCAGCCACCGCCAGCTCGAAAAAGTTGCTGGCACCGATCAGCGCGGACGGGCAGGCCACGCTGTGCGATTCGCCCAGGCGGCGGTTCAGCCAGTAGGCCAGGCTGGAATTGAAAACCACCTGGATCAGGATGGGCACTGCCAGCATCGCTATCACCAGCGGCTGGTCCAGGATCGCCTGGCCCTGAAAGGCGAACAGCAGCACCAGCGTGGCCAGCAGCGCGGCAATGGACCACGGGCCAATCCGCGCCAGCGCGCTGTCAAACGCAGCCTGCCCGCGGCCCAGCAGGGCCTTGCGCCACAGCTGCGCGATGAGCACCGGGATGACGATGTACAGCCCCACTGACGTGATCAGCGTGCCCCAAGGCACGGCAATCGACGACAGCCCCAGCAGCAGGGCCACGATGGGTGCAAACGCAAACACCATGATGGTGTCGTTCAGCGCCACCTGCGACAACGTGAACATCGGGTGCCCGCCAGTCAGCCGGCTCCAGACGAAGACCATCGCCGTGCAGGGCGCAGCGGCCAGCAGGATGAGGCCCGCGATGTAGCTGTCGGCCTGGTCGGCGGGCAGATAGGGCGCGAAGACATGACGGATGAAGACCCAGCCCAGCAGCGCCATCGAAAAGGGCTTGACGGCCCAGTTGATGAACAGTGTGACGCCAATGCCGCGCCAATGCTGCCTCACCTGCGAAAGCGACGCGAAGTCCACCTTCAGCAACATCGGAATGATCATCACCCAGATCAGCAGGCCGACGGGCAGGTTGACCTGGGCGACTTCCATGCGTCCGATGGCCTGAAAAGGCTCCGGCCACACGGTGCCCAACGCGATGCCGGCAACGATGCACAGCAACACCCAGACGGTGAGGTAGCGCTCGAAGATGCTCATGGGCGCCGGTGCGGCGGCCATCAGTGGCAGTCCATCAGTTGCGGCCGATCATGGCCAGCGCGGCTTGCAGCGCGGCGCGGTCCATCGTCTGCAGCGGCAGGGCCAGCAGTTGCAGCATGCGGTAGCCGATGGCCTGGCGTGTCAACTCAAAGGCGCGGCGCCTGTGGTCGTCGCTGCCTTCGTCACCGGCTTGGGCATTGGACGGGTCGGGGTAGCCCCAATGCACCTTGGCGGGCTGGCCGCCTGCGCCGCCCAAGAAGACCGGGCAGCTCTCGGCGGCGGCGTTGTCGCAGACCGTGATGACGGCCGACAGCGGCGGTGCGCCGTCCACGCTGAATGCATCCCAGCTCTTGCTGCGCAGACCGCGCGTGTCAATGCCTGCTGCTTGCAGCACCTCCAGCGCCAGGGGGTTGATGCGGCCGCTTGGCGCGTTGCCGGCGCTGTGCGCCTTGAGGTCGATGCCGAGCTTCGTCGCCCAGTGGTTCAGCATGCCTTCGGCCAGCACGCTGCGCGCCGAGTTGTGGGTGCAGAGGATCAGGACATGGATGGTCATGGGTTCACACGGCCGCTTTGTCGAACTGATCAATTTCGCGCTGCAACGACAGGCCCGCCAGCGAATCCAGGGGCAGTGCCAGCATCAGTTCAATGCGGCGCTTCAAAGTGAAAGCGGTGTCGAGAAAGGCCTTGGCCTTCTGCGCGTCGCTGCCTTCAACGGCGGCCGGGTCGGGGACGCCCCAGTGCGCCGTCATCGGCTGGCCGGGCCACACGGGGCAGACTTCGCCGGCCGCGTTGTCACAGACCGTGAACGTGAAGTCCAGCGCCGGTG
>JAYSYB010000577.1:0-26168 GCA_043716775.1 Rubrivivax sp. | reverse complement strand
GCCGGCTTCGAGGAAGCGGCGGTGGATGTCCCCGATCATCTCCGGCTGGGTGAGCGAGAAGATGTCGCCGTTGTTGAGCGGGTCCTTCGGCGCATCTTTGAACCGTTCGCCACGGATCAGCATCTCCGTCATGCCGTAGGTACGGATTGTGGTGCCCATGGCGCCGTCGATGATGGCGATGCGCTGCTGCAGAATCGTGGCCAGCGCCGCGCCGCGTGTGTAGTTCGAGCTGCGCATGTTCGGGGGCGTGTTCAAGCGGGTGTCCATCGGGGCGGTGCTTCGATCGTCCAAGAGATTCGATTGTAGAAAGCTCCCAAAGCCCCTGCCCATGAAGCATCTCACCCCTCGCGAGGCCTGGCAGTTTCTGCAGCAGCGCGCCGACGCGCTGTTCGTCGACGTGCGCATGGAGATCGAGTACCTGTACGTCGGCCATCCGCCGGGCGTGGTGCACATCGCCTGGTATGAATACCCGGAAATGCAGGCGCATCCGCAAGCCTTTGTCGATCAGGTGCGGCGCGAAGGCGGGCAGCCCGGCCGACCCGTGGTGCTTTTGTGCCGGTCCGGCAAGCGCACGTTGGACGCGGGCCAGGCCCTTGAAGCGGCGGGTTTTGAAGCCGTGGTCAACGTGCTGTACGGCTTTGAGGGTGAGCTCGATGAACACTTCCAGCGCGGCCGCTTGAACGGCTGGCGGCATGACGGGCTGCCCTGGGAGCAGCTCTAGGCTCAGCCCTTGCGCGCGAAATCGCGTTCGAGCCTGCGGCTGGCATAAAGCCGCTTCCGCGCCCTTGTGTCCGGCCTCAGAGCGCGCGGTATTTGCGCCGGCGCTTGCGCCGTTTGGGCAGGTTCAGTTCCACGCCACCGTTGCGGCTGCTGCGCCAGCGCCCGCTGCGGTTGCGCAGCGCCAGGTCCAGCGCCAGCACGGCCAGGACCGTCGGCAGAATCGCGCCGGCCACGAGGCATAGCCAGGTCGCTTGCGCCTCGCGCTGGTAGACAGACCCCACCTGCGAAAGCAAGGCCACCGATGAACCCACGACTTCCTGTCCGGCGATGAGCGTCAGCGCCATCAGCGCCGCCGCACCCACGCGCCACAACGACCTGCGCGCGCCATTCGCGCTGGTGTCTGAAAAGGCCAGCCAGAGCGCAGCCACAAAGCCTGCAGTTTCCATTAGGGCGGCGGCGCCCAGCAGCCCAAACTGCCACTTGATGCCGGGGCGCAAGCCAGCAGCCAGGATCCAGCCGGTTTGCACCGCCAGTGCCACGGCGGCCAGCAAGAGGCCGCTGCCGATCAGCGCCAGCCAGTTCTGCTGGCGCGACAGCCACCAGGCGGCGGGCAGGCAGGCAATCACCGGGCCCAGCACCAGTGCCGGCAGGGCCAGCCAGCGGTAGCCCAGCGGGAAAGCCAGGCCCCCGGCGGACATGGCCAGCACCATTGCCGAGCTCATGCCCAAGCCCAACACCGTGGCTGCCAGCAGCACGGGAACGAGCGCCTCGCGCCAACCCTGCCGGCCTTGCGTGCGGCGCAGCCAGCCCACGAACAGATAGGCCGCGAGCAAGGTCACCACAGCGGCCATGAACCACAGCAGGAGTGAAGTTTCGCCGTCAGAGCTAGGGGTCATCGAATGGCAGCAAAGGCCGGAAAAAATCAGTCCGAGATCATCGCATCAGACAGGCACCGCACTGGCTCGGCTGAAGTCCACCCAAAGTGGGAAAAAGTCGCTGTGCAGGCGCTGTCGATGCGCTGGGCGCTGGGTCAGGGCTGCACAGAGCCAGCGGCCGTAGGCTGGAACAGCGGGTCGCGGAACTTCCGAAGTGGGCTGCGTCCCGTCACTGTCGCCGCCGGCCGACAAGACCAGCCTCGTGGCAGTCATCGGTTCGGCAAAGAGGCAACCTGGCGCACCCCTTCGGCGCGCTGTCGCTCGGATTTCACGCCTTCGGCCATCACCCGCAGCTTCAAAGAATGAGCCATCTGCACGATGGTGCGCACGATGCTGCGCGCGCCTTCGCTGCTTGCCGGGTTGCCGACGAAATTGCGGTCAGTTTTCAGTTGATCCGCCGGCCGCCGGCGCAGGGCCGTCAGGGGCTTGAGCCGCGGCCGCCGTCCGGGGCTTCAGCGGCCGTGGCCGGGTGCAGATTTCATCGCGTGAAGCCGATGCCCCGGCGCTGCCGCACTTCGGGTTTGACGCGGTGTTCACCTTCCAGCTGCGACAGGAATTCATCGGGCAGCAACGTCTCGCCAAGGATTTCCACCTGCCGCTGCACGGCCGCAAAGTCGCCGGGCACCAGCTGGTCCAGCTCGGCCAGCCGCGCGCCTTGCTCAGTTGTCAGCAGGCTGCCATCACCGCCCAGGGCCTCGGCGGTGAACATGCGCACACGCTGCTCATGCTGCAGCGGGCGGAAGCGCACCTTGAAGGTGAAGCGCCGCAACGCCGCCTCATCCAGCTCGTCGAAGAGGTTCGTGGTGCAGATGAAAACCCCGGCAAAGCGCTCCATGCCTTGCAGCATTTCGTTGACTTCGGTGATCTCGTAGTTGCGTTCGGCCAGACGGCGGCTGCGCAGGAAGCTGTCGGCCTCGTCCAGCAGCAGCACAGCGCCTTCAGTGCTGGCCTCTTCAAACATGCGCGCCATGTTCTGTTCGGTTTCACCGACGTACTTGCTGGCGATGTCGCTGGTTTGGCGGATCATCAACGGCCGTTGCAAGGCCTTGGCGATGTGCTCGGCCAAGGCCGTCTTGCCGGTGCCCGGCGCGCCGTGGAAACACAAGGTGCCGTGATTTCGCATCTGCAGCGCCTGCACGATGCGTGGCACCTCGAAACGCGATTCGATGTGCAGCAGCGACAAGTTGTAGTCGGTCACCACCACGCGCGCGCCGCGTTCGGGCCGGGTGCCGCCCAGCGCCTTGTCGGCGTTGCCGAGCTGGCGTTCGATCAGCGCTTCAAAGGTGCCAGATCCAGCCGCCGGCTCGGCGCTCTGCGCCAGACGCGCAAAGCGCACCGCCGTGCGGATCTGCGCCGGGGTCAGCGCACGCCTTTCGGCCAGCTTGGCCACAAAGCCGTCGCTTACCGGCACGCCCGCCAGCGCGCGCGTCACCAAGCCTTCACGTGCGCCGGGGGGTGGGCTCTTCAGCAACAGGTGGTACTGGAAGCGGCGGCGGAACGCGGGGTCGATCTGTTCGATGCGGTTGGTGACCCAGATCACCGGCACCGGGTTGGTTTCCAGGATCTGGTTGACCCAGGCTTTGCCGCTGACGCTGCTGCTCATGCCGCCCGGTGCAGCGTCGCCGCTGTCCAGCCGCGCGATGAGCTGCGCGGCTTCGCTGCTGATGGGCGGAAAGACATCTTCAACCTCGTCAAAGAGAAGCGCCACGTCGGGGCTGCTCTTCAAGAAAACCTGGCTGATCTGCAGGCTGCGGTAGCGGTCGCGGCCCGACAGGCTGTTGCCGTCGCGGTCGGCGTTTTCCACCTCGTACAGGCTCAAGCCTGCGGCGGCTGCGCACACTTTCGCCAGTTCGGTCTTGCCGGTGCCGGGCGGGCCATACAGCAGCACATTGACACCCGGCTCCTTGCGCAGCGCGGCGTTTTTCAGCAGCGACGTCATCACCTGCACATCGTCTTCAACAAAGGCGAAGTCGCTGGTCTGCAGGTCGCTCTTGGGCACCGGGCGCGTGAACACCGCCATCAGCTCACCCGGGGCGCGGTACTCGCGCATCAGCACGGGTGGCAGCTGTTCGCTCACCTTCATCAGGTCCGCAAGGTCGGTGATGTTCTGCTCGGAGATCAGGTTCTCGATCATGCCGATGCGTTCCAGCCGCGAACCCGCGCGCAGTGCGTCGGCCACCTCGACGGCCTCTACACCGGCCACCGCAGCGATTGCGGCGTAGGCTTCCTGCGCATTGCTGACCTTGAATTCCACCAAGAGGCCGCGCAGGTCCCGCTGGTAACGCGCCAGCGTGCCGTACAGCAGCAAGGCACGTTCTGCAGGGTTCAGCTGCAACAGGCCAGCCAGTGCGTCGATGTTCTTCTGCACCAGCGTCGATTCCTTCTTCAGCCGCCGCGCCAGCCAGTCGCAGGTGGCGCCCAGCACCATCAACAAATCCTTCGGCGCGTCTTTGATGTATTCGTCGATGTAGAAGAAAAGAGTGCCTTCTTCATAGGGCCCGCGCCAAGGCCCGTGGCGCCGCAGGAAGGCGTCGTCCGAAAGCAGTTCGTGGCCCTTCCACTGCGCATTGCCCTTGCAGCGCTGGCGCAGGAAGCCGCGCACCCGCGCCAGCACCGGTTGCGGCCAGACGAGGTGGCGGCCGACGAGTGACAGCAGGCTGTTCCAGTCGCGCCGCAGGTTGAAGCGGCCGGCTTGGCGCAGTGTGAGCGTGAGCACGAAGTGCGAACACAGCGCGTCCATCACCGGCGTGTCAGCCAGGCCAGGCGACAGCACACAACGCGAATCGGCAAGTGCTCTGACCATCGGGCGCGCCTCGACTGCAGCAGGGGAGCATTGATCTTGGCCCACGCTGGGCCGCGAAACAAGCCCCGCTGGTTTCGAAGACCGAGCCTGTCAGTGCAGCACGACCGGCTGTTGCGCCATCACCGTGAAACCGGCGATGTACGCGTCCAGGCTCTCTTCGCTGGGCCCCTGCTGCACCAGCGCCTCAACGCCGCGCTGGAAGCTGGCGGCGACAGCGCCTTGCAAATAAATCTCCTTGCGCGCGAACTTGTCGACGATCTCGTAGCCACCTCGCGCGGCGTCCGCAGCGTCTGTGGCTTCACCCTGCAGCGTGAACTGCATGACGACAAAGGCTTCAGAGTTGTAGAGCAGTTCCATCGGTGTGATCTCCAGACCCTTCAATTGGGGCGCTGTGGGCTGCATTTCAAGGCTGCATTTCAAGGCGGCGTGTCCAGGCTTCATGTCCACGCTTCCTGTCCACGCTTCATGCTCAGGCTTCATGTCCAGGCTTCTTGTCCAGGCTTCACTCAAGGCAACCGCAGTTCTCTCAGCCGCAGCTCGGTCCCTTCGCCAGTGGCACGCACGCGCAGCAGCGCCTGCACCGGCAAGTGGTGGCGTGCCGGGTCCAGCCACACCTGCACCTGTGTGTCGTAGGGCCGGCGCGGTTCGCGCAGCAGGTGCACGGCGTTGTCGATGTGGCCGATGGGCAAGTCCAGCGCCACGCGGCCCTGCACCGTGAAAGTCCAGACCTCGGCGTCGCCGCGTGAGCCCGCCACCCACATCGATACCTGCGCGCCAGACTCGGCCAGCGCCGGGTTGGCGGCCATCACGGCGGCCAATTGCAGCATCCAGCTCAGCCGGTCTTGGGTGCCGGCCACCAGCGGGTGTTCGATGGCAGGGCCGCTGAAGGTGATTCGGCCACTGTCACGTTGAAAGTTGGCCGCGCGCGCCTCTCGGCCGCGGCGGCTTTCGGTGTAGCGCAGCGGTGCGATGCCGGCATCGTCGAAGCCGCCCTGGCTGGCCCAGCCGATGGCTGGCGCGCCGACGGCGTGGCCTTGGAGCGTCAGCCGGTAGCGGCCTTCGGCAGGCTGCCATTCCAGTTCAGCCTGCCCGACGGCCATGCCGCGGCGCATCTCGAACTGCATCGTCAGCGCTGGCGGCAGCCGGGTGGCGTACACCGGCACGACCTGGCCGCCGGGGTCGGGCGTGGGATCGGGCTCGCTCGTGGATTCGGAGGGCGGGTTTGGCGGCGTCATGGGCGGCACTTCGGCTGTCGCCGTCGCAGCTTTTTCGTCCCGTGCGAGTACAGGTGCTGCGCCAGGCCGTGCCAAGGGCTTCGAAGACGTGGGCAAGGCCAGCGGCGCTGCGGTTGCGGACGGCATCGAAACCGGGCTGGCGACGGTCTGCCGCACCTGCACCCAGCGCACAGGCTGTGCGCGCCAACCCGGCCCCGGCGCACGCGGCAGCAGGCCCAGCAGCACGGCGTGCAACAGCAGCACAAACCCCGCCAGCAGCCACGCGCCGCGCTGGCGTGCGCGGGTCGGGGCGGGGGTGGGGGCGGGGGTGAGAGCGGGTGCGACCCTAGTCAAGGCGAAGGGGATTTGAGCGGCGGTGGTCACCCCACAATACTGCCATTGCCCTCCCCTGGACGGCCGCGCTGGTGCGCGGCCCGCATTGCATGAAACTCGCTACCCTGAAGGACGGCTCGCGCGACGGGCTGCTGGTTGTCGTCTCGCGCGACATGGCCAGCGCGCACCACGCCAGTGGCATTGCCAGCACGCTGCAGCAGGTGCTGGACGACTGGAACTTCATCTCGCCGCAGCTCGAAGACCTGTACGCCACGCTGAACGGTGGCAAGGCTCGGCACGCCTTTGCATTCGACCCACGGCAGTGCATGGCGCCGCTGCCACGGGCCTACCAGTGGGCTGACGGGTCGGCTTACCTCAACCATGTGGAACTGGTGCGCAAGGCGCGCGGCGCCGAGGTGCCGGCCAGCTTTTACGAAGACCCGCTGATGTACCAGGGCGGCAGCGACGACTTCATCGGCCCTTGCGACGACGCCGTCTTCGCCAGCACCGACTGGGGTATCGACTTTGAAGCCGAGGTGGCCGTCGTCACCGCCGACGTGGAGACCGGCACCGCGCCCGACGCCGCGCTGGAGTCCGTGCGCCTCCTGATGCTGGTCAACGACTGGAGCCTGCGCAACCTCATCCCCGCTGAACTGGCCAAGGGCTTCGGCTTTCTGCAGAGCAAGCCCGCCACCGCCTTCAGCCCGGTGGCGGTCACTCCTGAAGAACTGGGTGCGGCCTGGCGCGGCGGCCGTGTGCACCTGCCGCTGCAGAGTGTGTGGAACGGCCGGCAAGTCGGCCTCACCGACGCCGGGACGGAGATGACTTTCCACTTCGGTCAGCTCATCGCTCATGTGGCCAAGACGCGCCGGCTGCGCGCCGGCAGCATCGTCGGCAGCGGCACGGTCAGCAGCAAGGACTGGGCTCAAGGTTATTCCTGCGTGGCCGAAAAACGGGCCATCGAGACGATCGAACGCGGGTCGCCGCAGACCGCGTTCATGCAGTTCGGCGACACCATCCGCATCGAGATGCTGGGCGCTGATGGCCACAGCATCTTCGGCGCCATCGACCAGCGCGTGGCGCCACTGATTTCCTGACGCACGCGAACACCTCGATTCCGTGAACGAACTGCCCGGCTGGCTCAAGCCCACCACCGTCTGGCTGCTGCTGGGCCTGATGCTCTTCCTGGGCGTGCAAGCCTGGCAGGCACAGCAGCGCGCCACGCGCTTCACGGTGGACGGGCAGACGCTGGAGATTCGCCGCAGCGGCGATGGCCACTACCACTGGCCCGGGCGCATCGGCAACCGGGAAGTGGAATTTCTCGTCGATACCGGTGCCACCGGCACCGCCATCCCCGCTGCGCTGGCGCGCGAGCTTGGCCTGCAGGCGGTGGGCTCGATGCAGTCCAGCACCGCCGGGGGCGTGGTCAACGGCCAGTTTGTGGTGGGTGACTTGCACCTGGAAGGCGGCGTGCGCGCCGAGCGCCTGCGCATGGCGGCGTTGCCCAACCTGGCGTCGCCGCTGCTGGGCATGGACGTGCTGGGCCGCCTGCGCTGGCAGCAGGACGCCGGGGTGATGAAGATTGAGCTTAAAGGGCCTGCGCCATGAAAGGGCCTTTCAGCGTCGCGGCCCTTGCACTGGTGCTGCTTGCAGGGTGTGCACAAGCCGCACCGGCCAGCTTGCCGGCCACCACACCGGCGACCGCCCCCACCCCCACTCATGCAGCCTGCCCACCCGCACTGCCCACCCAACCCGACAGCGCCGCCGCCCCGCGTGATCGGGGCGTGCTGTGGCGCGCCACGCGCGACGGCCGCACGGTCTATCTCTTCGGCACCCTGCATGTTGGCAAACCCAACTGGCGCAAGCTTGGGCCCCTGACCAGCGCCGCGCTGCGTGCCAGTGACGTGCTGGCGCTGGAGGTGGACCCCAGCGACCCCGCGCTGATCAAGGCCATGGCCGACAGCCGCCCGCCGCAGCCTCTGCCGGACGAATTGCAGGCCCGTCTGACGCGAGCGTTTGAACGCGCATGTTTGTCCACCGACGCGCTGGCTACGCTGCACCCGGTGCTGCAGGCCACCACGCTGACGGTGATGGAAGCGCGCTGGCTGGGCATGGATTCCAGCTACGCGATGGAGCAGGTGCTGTCGGCGCAGGTGCGCGCACTGGGCCGCCGCGTGGTGGCGCTGGAATCGGTGGGTACGCAAATCCAGGCCCTGGTGCCCGACGACGAGGCCGAAGCCCGCGTGCTGCTGGACCAGAGCCTGCTGCAGCTGGAAGACCGCAGTGCGCGGCGGGTGCTGGAGCGCCTGGCGAAAATCTGGGATAAGGGCGACCTGGCGGGGCTCGAAGACTTCGAGAACTGGTGCGAATGCGCGGCCACCGAAAGCGACCGGGCCTCCATGCGCAAGCTCAACGACGAACGCAACGCGCCTCTGGCCGATGGCATCGAAAACCAGCATCGGCAGGGCAAACGCGTCTTTGCCGCCGTCGGTGCGCTGCACATGACCGGCCCGCAGGGGTTGCCGCTGTTGCTGGCGCAGCGCGGATTCAAGGTGGAGCGCGTGGCTTTTCGTCGCTGAAGGCAGAACCAGGGCGGTCGGCGCGCACAATTTGCCGCAAGATAGCCACCCCACCCTCAGGAGACACGCGATGACAGCAGCCACCGACCTTGCGCGCATGGTGCCGGGTTTTGACTTCCTGCAAGGCCTGCTCAAGAACGCGGGTGCGGGCTTGCCCAATTTCGGCGCCTGGGTGGCGCCGACGCTGAACCCGGAAGAGCTGGAAAAGAAAATCCAGGAACTCAAGACCGTGCACTTCTGGCTGGAGCAGAACGCCAAGCTGCTGGCCACCACCATCCAGGCCATGGAAGTGCAGCGCATGACGCTGTCCACGCTGCAGTCGATGAACGTGCCGCTGGCGGACTTGTCGGAGGCGCTGAAGATCAAGATGCCCGTCTTTGGCGCGGCGGCGGCCGCGAAGGCCGCACCCGAACCAGAACCCGAAGACGAGCCTGAAGACGAGCCCGAAAAAGCAGCCCCGGCCCGCAAAGCCGCCCCGCGCAAGACCACGGCTGCGGACCGGTCACCCGCTTCCGCCACCCCCGCAGTGGACCCCATGCAATGGTGGGGCGCGCTGACCCAGCAGTTCACCGAACTGGCTACCAAGGCCGCCAAAGAGAGCGCGTTCGATGGCGCCTTTGACGGCGCCAAGTCACTGGCCGGCGCAATGGTCAAGGGTTCGCTGAACACGGCGGGAGGGGCCTTGAAAAAGGCAGCTGGCATGCCGGCCAAGGTTGCGTCGCGCGCCGCCGCACCGCGCAAGCGTGCCGCATCCACGGCGGCCAAACGCAGCACCCGCTGACGGCTGGGCAGCACAGCGTCTGAGCGGCAGCCCTATGCAAGGCTTCCTGGTCGGCCACGCCACGCACCCGGACTGGCGCGCTGCGCTGGCGCTGGCTGAAGCGCAGGTGCAGGCGCGGCAGGGTGCGCACGAAGCCAGTGCCGCCGGCCCGCTGACGCTGGGCTTCGTCTATTTCACCGACCACTACGCGGCCCACGCGCAGGGCTTGTATGCGCACCTGCGCCAGCACTGGCCCGGTGTGTCGTGGGTGGGCAGCGTGGGCGTGGGCGTGGCGGCGGGTGGCGTTGAATACTTCGACGAACCGGCTGTGGTGCTGATGCTGGCGGCACTGCCGCCGGGCCGCTTTGAGGTGTTTTCGGGCGCCCGCAAGCTGCAGCGCATCGACCCGTTCAGTGCGCTTGTGCACGCCGACCCGGCCACGCCCGACCTGGCCGAGCTGATTGTCGAATTGAGTGACCGTACCAGCTCGGGCTATCTCTTCGGCGGCCTGGCTTCATCTCGCGGTGCGGCCGTGCACATTGCCGACGGCGTCTGGCAGGGCGGCTTGTCCGGCGTGGCCTTTGCGCGCGAGGTGGCGCTGGTGTCGCGCGTCACCCAAGGCTGCCAGCCGCTGGGGCCGACGCGCAGCGTCACCGCCTGCGAAGGCCACATCGTGACCCAGCTGGACGGTGAGCCGGCGCTGGCCTGCCTGCTGGCGGACCTGGGCCTCAAGAACCTGGACGACGCGCGCCAGGCATTGCCCCGGTTGCGGTCCACGCTGGTGGGCATCACCGACGAGCACGACAGCGCGCTGGCTCGCGGCGGCCAGTTCGGCAGCGACACGCGGGTGCGCGGGCTCATCGGTCTGGACCCTTCCCGTGCTGCGGTGGCAGTGGGCGCCAGCCTGGCGCGTGGCATGAAGCTGGCGTTCTGCCAGCGCGACATGGTGGCTGCGCGGCGCGACCTGGTGCGCATCTGCAGCGAAATCCGGGACGATGTCGAATCGCACAGCGAAACCGCGCTGGCTTCCCCGCGCGACAGCCCAGCCGAGCCGGCACGCTCCATCCGCGGCGCCCTTTACGTCAGCTGCGCGGGCCGCGGCGGGCCGCACTTCGGCGGGCCTTCGGCAGAGCTGAAGATCGTGCAGCACGCGCTGGGTGACGTGCCGCTGGTGGGCTTTTTCGCCGCCGGCGAAATCGCGCGCCACCATCTTTACGGCTACACCGGCGTGCTGACGGTCTTCACTGGCGCTGGCGCGGAAGTTTGAGCCGTCCATCGTAAAGTTCGCCTCAACGCGCGCCGAGTCCGGCTCGCCCAAGGACAGACCCATGAACGCGAGCGCAACCCCGGCCCTGGCAGCCCTGCACACCACCGAACGCGCAGCACGGCAAGCCGAAGCCGTGGCCGCGCTGACGCCGTTGCTGCCCGCGCACGCCCTGCTGTGGCATGGCGAAGACACGGTGCCTTATGAGTGCGACGGCCTCACCGCCTACCGCCAGATGCCGCTGCTGGTGGCGCTGCCGGAAACCGAAGCGCAAGTGGCGGCGGTGCTCAAGGCCTGCCATGCGCTGCAGTTGCCGGTGGTGGCGCGCGGCGCCGGCACGGGCCTGAGCGGCGGCGCCATGCCGCACGCGCTGGGGGTGACGCTGTCGCTGGCCAAGTTCAACAGGATCGTGATGATCGACCGCCTGGCGCGCACCGCCACCGTGCAGTGCGGCGTGCGCAACCTGGCCATCAGCGAAGCGGCGGCACCGCTGGGTCTGTACTACGCGCCCGACCCGTCGAGCCAGATCGCCTGCACCATCGGCGGCAACGTGGCTGAAAACTCCGGTGGCGTGCATTGCCTGAAATACGGTCTGACGCTGCATAACGTCTTCCGTGTGCGGGGCTTCACCTGCGAAGGCGAGCCGGTGGAATTTGGCTCTGAAGCGCTGGATGTGCCTGGGCTGGACCTGCTGCCGCTGGTGGTGGGCAGCGAAGGCATGCTGGCGGTGACGACCGAAGTGACGGTGAAACTGGTGCCCAAGCCGCAACTGGCACGCTGCATCATGGCCAGCTTCGACGACATCAGGAAAGCCGGTGACGCGGTGGCGTCCATCATCGCCGCCGGCATCATCCCGGCGGGGCTGGAGATGATGGACAAGCCGATGACGGCGGCGGTGGAAGACTTTGTGCACGCCGGTTATGACCTCAACGCGGCGGCCATCCTGCTGTGCGAAAGTGACGGCACGCCCGAAGAGGTGGCCGAAGAAATCGACCGCATGCTCGACGTGCTCTCGGGCTGCGGCGCGACGCGGATGGAGGTGAGCAAGGACGAAAAGCAGCGCCTCACCTTCTGGAGCGGCCGCAAGAACGCCTTCCCCGCCAGTGGCCGCATCAGCCCCGACTACATGTGCATGGACAGCACCATCCCGCGAAAACGCCTGGCCGACATCCTGCTGGCAATTGCCGACATGGAGGTGAAGTACGGCCTGAAGTGCTGCAACGTCTTCCATGCCGGTGACGGCAACCTGCACCCGCTGATCCTCTTTGACGCCAACGACCCTGACCAGCTGCACCGCTGCGAACTCTTCGGTGCCGACATCCTGGAGACCAGCGTCGCGATGGGCGGCACCGTCACTGGTGAACACGGCGTGGGCGTGGAAAAACTCAGCAGCATGTGCGTGCAGTTCAGCGCCGAAGAACGCGAGCAGATGTTTGCCGTCAAGCGCGCCTTCGACAAGGGCCAGACGCTCAACCCCGGCAAGGTGATTCCCACGCTGCAGCGCTGTGCCGAGTACGGCCGCATGCACGTCAAAAGAGGGCTTCTGCCCTTTGCAGAACTGGAGCGATTCTGACCATGGACGTGGCGCTGCAAAGGCTGGTTGAGCAGGTGCAGTCGGCGCGCGCCGCGCGCACGCCGCTGGATATTCGCGGTGGCGGCACCAAGGCCTTTTATGGCGGCGAGCCGGTCGGTGACGTGCTGGACGTGCGGCCACTGGCCGGCATCAGCAGCTACGAGCCCAGCGAACTCGTCGTCACCGTGCGCGGCGGCACGCTGCTGGCCGACCTGGAAGCGGCGCTGGCGGAGCAGGGCCAGTGCCTGCCCTTCGAGCCGCCGCGTTTTGGTGCCGGGGGCGAGCCGGGTGGTGCGTCCATTGGCAAGCCCCTAGGCATGTCCTCAGGCACAGTCGGCGGCATGGTTGCGGCCGGCCTGGCCGGCCCCGCGCGCGCCGCCGTGGGCAGCGTGCGCGACTACGTGCTGGGCGCTGCGCTGCTCAACGGCCGTGGCGAGCTGCTGAACTTTGGCGGCACGGTGATGAAGAACGTGGCGGGCTACGACGTGTCGCGCGTGCTCGCCGGCAGCATGGGCATTTTCGGCGTCATCTGCGAGGTGTCGCTGAAGGTGCTGCCGGTGGCGCCAGCCACAGTAACCGTGCGGCTGGAACTGGACGCCGCCAGCGCCATCAAGCGCCTCAATGAATGGGGCGGCCAGCCGCTGCCGCTGAATGCCAGCGCCTGGTGGGACGGCATGCTGGTGCTGCGCCTGTCGGGCGCTGCAGCCGCCGTCAAGGCGGCGCATGACCGCATTGGCGGCGAGCTGATCGACGTGCCCGCTGCGCAGGCTTTCTGGCAAGGCCTGCGCGACCACCGTGATGAATTTTTCGTCGGCGCGGCGCGCGCCGTGGAAGGTGGCGCGGGCTTGTGGCGGCTGTCGGTGCCGCCCACCGCCGCGCCGCTGAAACTGTCGGGTGAGCAGCTGCTGGAATGGGGCGGTGCGCAGCGCTGGATCTGCACCAGTGCGCCAGCCGCCACGCTGCGCGACGCGGCGGCTGGCGCCGGCGGGCACGCGGTGCTGTTCCGCGCCCGTGACAAGGGTGTCGGCACCTTTGCGCCACTGAAGGCGCCGCTGGACCGCATCCACCGCGAACTGAAACTGGCCTTCGACCCGGCTGGCATCTTCAACCCCGGCCGCTTGGTGTCGGGGCTGTAGAGATGGGCACTGAACACAGCATGGCGGCGTACTACGCGCAGCGCGCCGCCATCTACGAACGCGTCTACTTCAAACCCGAACGGCAGACCGACCTGCGCGCGATGGAAGCCTGGCTGCCCGCGCAGTTCACGGGCCGCCGCGTGCTGGAAGTAGCCTGCGGCACCGGCTGGTGGACGCTGCATGGCGCGCGCAACGCCAACGCCTGGCTGGCCACGGACCTGAACCCTGAAACCATGGACGTGGCGCGCCAGAAACCCCTGCCAGCCTGCGTGCAGCTGGCCACGGTGAATGCCTACACTTTCGCTGAACTTGGAAGCCAGACTGTTGACGCCGTTTCACTCGACACTGCTTCTTTCGATGCGGCTTCTTTCCATGGTGCTTCATTCGATGCTGCATTCGCCGGCTGCTGGTGGAGCCACGTGCCGCTGCCGCGCTTGCAGTCCTGGCTGGCCGCGCTGCACGCGCGGCTGGAACCCGGCGCGCGCGTGGTCATGCTGGACAACCGTTATGTGCCCGGCAGCAGCACACCCCTGTCGCGCACTGACGCCGACGGCAACAGCTACCAGAGCCGCCCGCTGGACGACGGCAGCGTGCACGAAGTGTTGAAGAACTTTCCCACGCGCACACAGGCAATCGCCCAGTTGGGCCCGCGCGCAAAAGACCCGCAGTGGACCGAATACGGTCACTACTGGGTGTTGAGCTACCGGCTGAATTGAGCGGTGATGGACACCCTTCGCGGCCTGACCCTGTTGCTGTTGTGCCAATCAGCGGGCGAGGCCGTTTCGCGCGCCGCCCACCTGCCGCTGCCGGGGCCGGTGATCGGCCTCTTGCTGCTCTTTGCGCTGCTGCAGTGGCCGGCCGTGCGCGCACCGGCTGCGGCGGCGTGTGAGCCTTTGTTGCAGCACCTGTCGCTGCTGTTCGTGCCGGTAGGTGTGGGCGTCATCACGCACCTCGGTCTGGTGACGCAGTACGGCGGGCGCATGGCGGCGGCCATCGTGCTGTCTACCTGGGCCGGTCTGGCGGTGACGGCATGGGTGCTGCGCGCGCTGCTGCCGCCGCCGCCGCAGCAACAGCAGCCAAAGCAGCCACCGTCAGCTGCTGAAGCGCCCTGACAGGCTCGCATGCAGAACTTCGTTGAACTCTGGCTGTACCTGTCGGCCACGCCGCTGTTCGGGCTGACCGCCACGCTGGCGGTCTATGTGCTGGCGCAGGCGGCGTCGGCGCGCCTGAACCAACCGCCCTGGGCCAATCCGGTGCTGTGGACGGTGCTGGTGCTGTCGCTGTTGCTCCAAGCCACCGACACGCCCTACCCCACCTACTTTTCAGGCGCTCAGTTCATCCACTTTTTGCTCGGGCCTGCCGTCGTCGCCATGGCCTGGCCGATGTGGCAACGGCGTGCCGAACTGCGCCGCCGTGCGGGGCCGTTGCTGGCTGCGGCGCTGGCCGGCGGCACGGTGGCGGCGGTGTGCGCGGTGGGCATCGGCTGGGCGCTGGGCCTGCCGCCTGAGGTGCTGGCTTCGCTGGCGCCCAAGTCCGTGACCGCCCCGGTGGCGATGGGAATTGCCGCGCAACTGGGCGGCATCCCGGCGCTGGCGGCGGTGTTTGCGGTGCTCACCGGCCTGGTGGGTGCGGTGAGTGCCAAGTATCTGTTCGACGCACTGCACATCCAGAGCCCGGAAGTGCGCGGCTTTGCGCTGGGCACGGCGTCGCACGGCGTGGGCGCGGCGCGCGCGCTGCAGGTGCACCCGGCGGCCGGCGCTTACGCAGCGCTGGCTCTGGGAATGCAGGTCGTGCTGGCCGCCGTGTTGATGCCACTCTTGGCGCTGCTCCTGAAACCTCTCTGAACGCCCTGATGCAAACCAACCTCGCCCCCGAATTCAAAGGCACCCGCGACGGCGAAGAAGCCGAAGCCATCCTGCGCAAGTGCGTGCACTGCGGCTTCTGCACCGCCACTTGCCCCACCTACCAGTTGCTGGGTGATGAACTCGATGGCCCGCGCGGCCGCATCTACCTGATGAAGCAGGTGCTGGAAGGTGCGCCCGTCACGCGCAAGACGCAGCAGCATCTGGACCGTTGTCTGACCTGCCGCAACTGCGAAAGCACCTGCCCCAGCGGCGTGGAGTACGGGCACCTGGTGGACATCGGCCGCAAGATCGTCGATGAACGCGTTGAGCGTCCCGCCGGCGACAGAGCACTGCGCTGGCTGCTGAAGGAAGGCCTGACCTCGCCGCTCTTCGGCCCGGCCATGAAGCTCGGACAGCTGGTGCGCCCGCTCCTTCCGCAACGGCTGAAGAACAAGGTTCCGCTGCCAGCTGGCCCGCGCGCGCAGCAGTGGCCCACGCGCGAACACAAGCGCAAGGTGCTGATGCTGCTGGGCTGTGTGCAGCCGGCCATGATGCCCGGCATCAACAGCGCCACCGCGCGCGTGCTGGACGCTGCCGGCATCCAGACTCTGGTGGCTGACGGCGCTGGCTGCTGCGGCGCCATCCGCAGCCACCTGGGGGATGCGGATGGCGGGCGCGCCGACATGCGCCGCAACATCGACGCCTGGTGGCCGCTGGTGCAGGGGCTGACCTCGCAAGGCCGCGTGGAGGCCATCGTCATGAACGCCAGCGGCTGCGGCGTGGCGGTGAAGGACTACGGCCACGCGCTGGCGCACGACACGCACTATGCGGACAAGGCGCGCCGCGTCAGTGAGCTGACGCGCGACTTGAGTGAACTGCTGCCCGACATCGTGCCTGCCTTGCAGGGCAAGTTGCGCGGGCGCCTGTTGCGCACGACGCGCCTGGCCTTTCACCCGCCTTGCACGCTGCAGCATGGACAGCAATTGCGCGGCGGCGTCGAAACGCACCTGGCCGCGTTGGGTTTTGAAGTCAGCCTGGCGGCGAGCGACAGCCACTTGTGCTGCGGATCGGCCGGCACCTACAGCGTGCTGCAGCCCGAACTGGCATATCAGTTGCGGGACCGCAAGCTGGCACAACTCACTCAGCCGCAGCCGCTGGAGCCTCAAGCCATCATCAGCGCCAACATCGGCTGCATTCAGCACCTGCAGACCGGCACCACGACGCCGGTGCGGCACTGGGTGGAGGTCGTGGACGAGGCGCTGGGCTGATCGGTTGGGCGGCGTCCGGTTCAGCCCGCCGCGGCGCCGACGTGGATGTCGGTGGCGGGCAGCAACCGGCGCAGCGTCTGGAAGGCGATCTCGGTCGACATTGGCGCCAACTCCTTGCCGTGGCGATGATGCGGTAGAGCATGGCGGCATCGGCGCGCCGCTGCGGCGGGCCGGCCTGGATCTGGATCTGGATCAGGCTATCGTCGCCGCCGACCCGAATGAACAGGAGACAAACCCGTGCGCTGGATGCGATTCATGTGGCGTGGCAAGCCCGCGCTGGGACTGCTGCAAGGCGATGAGGTACTGCTGCACGACGGTGACCTGTTCACGTTGCCGATCGCCAACGGCCAACGCGTGTCGCTGCGGGACATAGCCGCCGTCGACTGGCTGCCGCCCTGCGTGCCGGGCAAGATCATCGGCCTGTGGAACAACTTCCGCGCCGCTGCGTCCAAGAACGGCTGGGCCGAGCCGGCTGAGCCGCTGTACTTCCTGAAGTCGCCGGCCAGCGTGGCGGCGCATGAAGCGACCATTCCTGCGCCATCGGCGGACGTCGGCCGCGTGGCTTATGAAGGCGAACTGGCTGCCGTTATCGGCCGCACTACGCGGCATATCGCCCGCGAAGACGCCGCCGGCTGCATCTTCGGCTACTGCTGTGCCAACGACGTGACCGCGATAGAGCTGCTGCACCGCGACCCGAGCTTTCCGCAGTGGACGCGCGCCAAGAGCTTCGACGGCTTCGGCGCTTTCGGGCCCTGGATTGACACCGCTTTCGACCCCGGCAGCGCCACGCTCAGCACCCGCGTGGCCGGGCGCGAACGCCAGAACTACCCACTGGCCGACATGTTCTTTGCGCCGCAAGACCTGGTCTGGCGGCTGTCGCAAGACATGACGCTGCTGCCGGGTGACGTGATCCTGTGCGGCACGTCGTTGGGCGTGCTGCCGATGAAGCCCGGCAGCATCGTCGAGGTCGAGATCAGCGGCCTGGGGCTGCTGCGCAACCTGTACGGTTGAGCGCAGCCCGGCGGGCCATCAGGGCCAGGCCGGCCGAAGCAACGATCTCGCCAGAACCGCGGCTAGAACCGCAGCGTGTGGTCATCACAGACTCACGAGCACATCAGCGGAACAGTGTGGCACCGTCTTCAGGGATGCGGGTCGCTGCGCATCCCTACGCCGGGTGCGGCGCCAGGGGGCCGCTGCGCAAGGCCATCACCACACCGGCCAGCAGCAGCACGATGCCGCCCAAGGTCAACGCCTGCGGCGCCTGCCCGCGGAGTGCAAAGGCATAGGCCAGTGCGGCCAGGGTTTCAAAGACTATCAGCTGCCCGCTCAGTGCCGGTGGCAAGCGCTGGCTGGCTTCGTTCCAGCACAGCGTGCCCAGCCACGATGCAAAGAAGCCGATCGCCAGCATCAGGCCGATGAAGGCTGCGGGCCGCGGGCCGAAGGGCATCGCGGTCAGCGGCGCCACTGTCGCTGCCGCTGCGGACCCATCCGCCACCCCCTGCCACGCCGTCCAGCCCCACAGCAAGGCGTAGCCCAGCAGCGCCAGCGGCAGCGTCGCCACACCCTGCGCCGTGGCCCAGGCGGTGGCGGACCGGTCGCTGTGCGCACGCAGCCAGTCGGCGTTTCGGATCGGGTACCAGGTCCAGCAGGCCACCGCGGCCAGTGCCAGCAGCGCACCTTCTGCATAACGCTGCAAGTCGATGCCGCCGCTGCCCCGCAGATGCTGCAGTTCAGCTTGGTTGACACAGGCGATGCCGGCTGCGATCAACAGCAGCGAAGGCGCCAGCCGCGCCCACGGCAGGCGGCCGTCGCGCGCCCGCACGGCTGCCGAGCCGCGCAGGTTGGAGGCGATGGCAATCACCACCGGCAGCGTGCCGATGAGCATCGTCGGCAGTGGCCCGCCCGCGCGCTGGATGGCTGCGGCCAGGCACAGGTAGTACAGCAGGTTGCCAACTGCGGACAGTTTCAACGCTTCGAGCCAGTCGGCGCGTGTCAGCTCGGCCAGGCGCCTGCGGCCCCACCAGGCCAGCGGCAGTGCGATGAGGCCAAAGGCCAGATAGCGCCCCACCACCAGCAGCGTGGCCGGATAGTCCGCCAGGAGCGTGGGCGCGATGAACACCAGGCCCCACATCAGCCCTGCGGCCGCTGCGTACAGCGTGCCGGTGAGCACCGCGCGGCGGTGCGCGCTAGCGGTCGGCACGCGGCCCCGCGCCTTGGCCTGTCGGCGTGGTGAAACTGATGGCAAGTCCCTGCATGGCGGGATGATGTCACCGTTCAAAATGCAGGTTTTTACGGGGTCTGCTTGCCATGAATGTTTCCATCCTGCGCGATTGCCGCGTCCTGTTGACCGCCACGGTCCATGCGCTGACTCTTCTGAGCCTGCCTGCCGCCGCTGCCGAGCCCGACCTGCAAGAGAAGAAGGCACTGCACGCACTGTTTGACCGCCAGTGGGAATGGAGCGCGCGCAGCTTCCCTGAATTTGCCAGCTACCGTGGCGACCACCGCTTTGGCGACCGGTTGTCAGACATGTCGGCCGGGGCCATCGCTGCACGTGACGCCGAGGTGGCCGCCTTCCTGGCCGACGCACGCTCGCTGCAGCGCAGCAAGCTAGGGCCCACCGACCGAGTTTCGCTGGACCTCTTCATTGACGCCCAGCAGCGCCAGGGCGAAACCGCTGCCTTTCCGGCCGCCCGTGGCATGACGCTGCGTGCGCTGGGCGGGCCGCAGACGCAGTTTGCAGAACTGCTGCAGCTGATGCCAACCACCCGCGCCGACCAGGTCGAACAGATGATCTCCCGCATGGCCGCGTTCCCGCGCCGCATGGAGCAGGAAATGGCCACCATCCGCCGCAGCGCCGCAGCAGGCTGGGTGCCGACGCGCGACGTGCTTCAGCGCGTTCTGGTGCAAATTGACACCCAGCTCATCGCCCCCGAGGCCACGCCCTACTACCAACCTTTCAAGCGCCTGGGCAGTGGCATCGCGCCGGCTGACCAGCAGGCCTTGCAGACGCGCGGCCGGGATGCCATTGCTGCACAGGTGCTGCCGTCACTGCAACGCCTGCGCGCGCTGATTGCCGATGAACTGCTGGCAAAGGCACCGGCTGAAGGCGGGCTGCGCCAGTACCCGGACGGCGAGCGTGTGTACGCCATGCACGTGCGTCACCGCACCACGACGAACCTGACGGCGGCGCAGATCCACGCCATTGGCCAGCGTGAACTGACGCGCCTGCGCGGCGAGATGGAAGCGGTGATGCGCAGCGTCAAGTTTGAAGGCAGCTTCCCGCAATTCGCGGCCTTCATCAACACCGACGAGCGCTTCTTCCACAAGAGCCCCGAGGCCTTGCTTGCAGGCTACCGCGACATTGCCAAACGGCTGGACGCAGAAAGCCCCAAGCTCTTTGCAGAACTACCGCGTGCGCCCTACGGCGTGCGCGACATGCCGGCGCACATGGGTGCCAACCGCGCCGAGTACTACAACGGCCCGGCGCTGGACGGCAGCCGCGCCGGTTTCTTCTTTGCCAACACGCTGGCCTGGCGCAAGCGCCCCATCTGGGGCATGGAAACGCTGGTGGCGCACGAAGCCGTGCCGGGCCACCATCTGCAGATTGCGCGCGCCACCGAACTGCGCGGCATGCCCAACTTCCGCCGCAGCGGATTTGGCTACACGGCCTTCAGCGAAGGATGGGCCCTGTACGCCGAAACGCTGGGGTTCGACCTTGGCCTGTACACCGACCCCTATTCACGTTACGGACATCTTCAGTGGCAGGCTTTTCGCGCCGCGCGCCTGGTGGCCGACACCGGCGTGCACAGCATGGGCTGGACGCGCGCGCAGGCCATCGACTTCATGGTCGAGCGCACGGGGGTTGACCGCGAATTTGTCGCCAGCGAAGTGGACCGTTACACGTCCGACCCCGGCCAGGCGCTGGCGTACATGATCGGCAAGCTCAGGTTCGATGAACTGCGTGACCGCGCAAAAGCCAGGCTGGGCGCGCGATTCGACATCCGAACCTTCCACAACGCGGTGCTGGACAACGGTGCGCTGCCGCTGGAGACGCTGGGCGGGCTGGTAGACGAGTGGATCGCGGCGCAAGCCAGCCCTTGAGCGTCAAAACGGGGCGCACACGATGGCAAGCCTACGGGCGGTCGTGCGCCGGTTGCTGGCCGGCGAGCCGGCCATTCGTCGGCAAGTCTTTCGCGATCTGTGCGGCGAGCCGGGCGCCGTGGTTGCGGCGGAACGCGCGCGCTTCGCCGCCGAGGGCTGGGGTGCACAGCTGCTGAGGCTGCAGTCCGCTCGCGGCCCTTTGGGGCGGCGAGCGCGTTCACGGTTGGATGAGCACCCTCTGCACGCTCGTGCTGCCGAAGGTGCCTGGGCCTGGATGCGCAGGCGGAACCCACCCTGCGGCGTGCCGAGCTGGCGGGACTTCTTGCGCAGTGCCGGTGTCGAACCCGACGAACGAGTGGCCGAGGCCGTGGGTGTCGTCTGCCAGCGCCGGCATAAAAACGGCCGCTGGCCGCTGGCCGCTTGAACCCGCTGCACCCGGACCGGCTCTCTTTCGACATCGAAGCTGGCGTGGCCAGGGCCAGCCGCGGGAACACGCTGCGGGCCTTGCTGCTGCTGAACTGGTACGGACGTTGAGTGGCAGAGTGCGGGCGTGTCGCCTAAGCCCCAGGCCGCGCCGCTGCTTCAGGTCAGCCCCAGCCTTTTCAAGCGCGCCGGCTCGACGATCTCGATCCAGTAACCGTCGGGGTCCTTGATGAAAGCCACGTCCTTCATCTTGCCCTGCTCGGGCCGCTTCACATAGGGAACCGCGTTGGTGTCGAACCAGCGCACGGCGGCGTCGAGGTCGGGCACTGAAAAGCAGATGTGGCCAAAGCCTTGCGGTTGCGCATTGCCATCGTGGTACTTGAAGTTGGCGTCGCTTTCGGTGCCCCAGTTGTGCGTCAACTCCAGGATGCCGCGCTGCGCAAAAGTCCAGGCTGTGCGCTCACCGGTGTCCTCGGGCGGCGTGTCGGCTACCGCGCTGTCGGCCGCACGGTGCAGGAAGTACAGCGAGAACTTCATCTCGGGAAAGTCCAGCTTGCGCAGCACGCGCATGCCGAAGATGCGGGTGTAGAAATCCAGCGCCACCGCCGGGTCCTTGATGCGCAGCATGCTGTGGTTCAGCACGAAGCCGTTGCTGGCCGCGTCGGGTTCGGTGCAGACGCCGGGGTGTTGTTCGGTGGTGAAGCTCATCGTGGGATGGGTGCAGGTCTGGGTGAGGGTTTGTGTGCGGGTCGGTATGAACAGGCCGCTCAAGCGTGGCGGATGCGGGGCTGCGGCAAAGGGCGCACGGCCACCAGCGTGGGTGATTGGCTCGGAGGGCTCGGCTGCCCAGGTGCTGCACCATCGGCCTTCAGTGCGTCGGCAGGTTTGGCTGCAGGTTCGCTGGCCTGCAGGCGTCGCCGCAGGTATCGCATGCAAGTCACGCGCAGGAAGGACGCGAAGTTGGGCACCTCGCCACGGTGCGCCAGGACTTCGTCATGAAAGAGCGCAATCAGCGCGTTGGTGGTGCGCCCTTCGGCGGCCGCCATCTCCGCCAACAGGTCCCAGACCATGTTCTCCAGCCGGATGCTCGTCAGCACACCGTGGATGCGCACGGTGCGTGAGCGCTGTTCGTACTGGATCGGGTCGGCTTTGACGAAGAATTCGCACATGGGGATTCCTTCTCGTTCGGGTCTGGCAGTGGTTCAGATCGCGCGTGCCGTCATTTGTTTGGCGATGTGCTCGGCCTGCCGGATGGCCAGCGTCACGATCGTCAGCGTTGGGTTTTCGGCGCCGCCGGTGGTGAACTGGCTGCCGTCGCTGATGAAGAGGTTCGTGATGTCGTGCGTCTGGCCGAAGCCGTTGCACACGCTATCGCTGGCTTTCGCGCCCATTCTGCAGGTGCCCAGGTTGTGCGTGCTGGGGTACGGCGGCGTGCGAAAGCTCTTGATGGCGCCGGCCGCCTCGTAGACGCGCTGGCCCTGGCGGAAGGCGTGTTCGCGCATGGCAATGTCGTTGTCGTGGTCGTCGAAGTGCACGTTCGGCACCGCGCTGCCCCACTTGTCTTTCACGGCTGCGTTGAGCGTGACGCGGTTGGTCTCACGCGGCATGTCTTCGCCCACCAGCCACATGCCGGCCAGGCGCGTGTAGTTGTCCATGTACTCGGCAAAGTCCGCGCCCCAGCCGCCCGGGTTCAAGAACGCAGCCATGAAGGGAATGCCCAGCGCCAGCGTTTCCAGCTCGTACCCGCCGGCAAAGCCGCGCTTGGTGTCGTGCTTCGCTTCGTCGCGGATGATGCCGGCCATGGTGGTGCCGCGGTACATGTGCACCGGCTCCTTGAACTGTGCGTACACCGACCCCGTCATGTGGCGCATGTAGTTGCGCCCCACCTGGCCCGAACTGTTGGCCAGGCCGTCCTTGTATTTGCTGGACGCCGACAGCAGCAGCAAACGCGGGGTTTCAATGCTGTTGCCGGCCACGCAGACCACGCGCGCCTTTTGCCGCTGCTCTTTGCCGTCCTTGTCGAAATAGACGACGCCCGTCACCTTGCCGGCGTCGTTGTGTTCGATGCGAACGACGTGCGATTCGGGCCGCAAGTCCATGTTGCCGGTCTTCTCGGCGAGTGGCAATTCAACGTACAAGGTGCTCCACTTGGCGCCGCTCTTGCAGCCCTGGAAACAAAAGCCCAATTGCATGCAGCGCGCGCGGCCATCGCGCGGCTGGCTGTTGATGGCCATGTTGCCGGTGTGCACATCTTTGTAGCCCAGCTTGGTGGCGCCGGCGTGCATGACCTTGTAGTTGTTGTTGCCCGGCAGGCCCGGGATGCCGTTGGTGCGCGTGACGCCCATCTTGTTTTCAGCCTGCGCGTAGTAGGGCTCCAGTTCACCCAAGGTGACGGGCCAGTCCATCAGGTTGGCGCCCTTGATGTCGCCGTACACCGTGCGGGCTCTGAATTCGTGTTCCTGCAGCCGCAATGAAGCGCCAGCCCAGTGCGTGGTGGTGCCGCCCACGGTCTTGCAGATCCAGGCCGGCAGGCCCGAAAAGTCCTTGGCGACGCGCCAGGTGCCGGACGTGGTGCGCGGGTCGAGCCAGGCCAACTGGCTGAAGGACTTCCATTCGTCGTTGATGAATGAGTTGGTGCTTTGCAAGGCGCCGGCTTCCAGCACCACCACCTTCACGCCCTTCTGGCACAACTCGTTGGCCAGCGTGCCACCACCGGCACCCGAGCCGATGATGACGACCACGGAATCGTCGTTGAAATCAAACTTCGCCATGCTGTCTCCTGATTGTTTTGCGGTACTGCTGCAAGCTGGGAAATGGACCCGGCTCGCTCTAGCCCATGAAGGGCGGCGGGCTGGCTTCCTTGCTCGGTGCCGGCAACCACTTCAAATCTTGAAAGCCGCGCGTGATGTAGCCACCCTTTTCCCAAGCTGAACCGGGGTAGCCAAACACGGCGTAGGCCATGTCGTTGTCGTACAGCGACGTGACGCACTGGCCGCGCACGGCATTGAAGAACGGGGTGCCTTCGATGGCTTTGACGACGGCCAATTTCTTGGCCGCAGTGGCCTTGATGAAGCTGCCGCCGGCGGCCACGTCCAGCGCCTGGATGCCAGCTTTCAGGCTGGCGTCTGCCTTGCCGTCCAGGTCCTTGGCCAGCAGCGCGTAGACGGCGTCGGGCAGCTTCTTGTGCGGGTACAGCACGCGGCCCATGGCCATCAGCGTCTGGCCTTCAGCCTTGCTGAGCTGCTTCAGTTCTACCGCCCACACCGGTGACGGCGCCAGCAGCGCCAGCGTGCTGCCCGTGGCCAACGTGCCCATCAGGATGCCCGAGCCCTTGAGGAAACTGCGCCGCACCAGCGGCAGCGGTGGCAGGCTCTGCCGGGTGACGGTGCCGTCGGTTTCCGCACAGTTGTCGGAGCTTGCCGCTGAACCCGATTGCGGGCCTGCGATGGGGATCACGCGCATGGTTTGTCTCCTGCTTGTTGTGGTGTGGCGCGCGGCATCGGCGCCAATAAAACTGAGTGTTGCATCCGTACTGCGCATGCAGGTACTAGCCAGCTACTTACAAGGGAAAGCACCGGGTGCGACAAGGGAGAGCACCGGGTGCGACAAGGGAAAGCACCGGGTGTGCGAGCGGACCCGGCCCGGGCTGGGTCCGCTCTACTTCGCGCCGCCCAGGATCCACGCAGCCAGGCCCTTTGCATCGGCCTCTTTCAGCTGCGCTTGCGGGGGCATGGCCGTCTCACCCCACTTGCCGCTGCCACCTTTGCGGATGCTTTCGGCCAGCGTTGCCACCGTGGCCTTGTCGTTGCCGTATTTGGCCGCCACGGCCTGGTAAGCCGGGCCGACGAGTTGCGAACTCACGGCGTGGCAGCCCGTGCAGCCGTTTTTCTTGGCCAGAGCATCACTGGCCTGGGCCGGTGCTGCTGCTGCAAGCATCGCGAAACAAAGGGCGGTGATGTGTCGTTGAAAAAACTGCATGGCGACCTTTCAGAGGCGGTGTGTGTCGATTGTTCAAACGGTTGCGGTCTCGTGGGTAATGGCCGACTACAACCAGCGCATTACAACCAGCCGACTGTAACCAGCCCAATGCATGCGGCGCAGCACAACCAGCCGCGCTTAAAACGGGCCGCTGACGCGGCTGTCAGCGGCCCGGGCAAGCCGGGGCGATGCGAGGCTCAGCGCACCTTGCCGGCCTTCCAAGCGTCCAGCAGCGTCTGGTACGCAATGGTCTCGCCCTTCGGCTTTTCATTCGCCAGTTTCTTCCAGGGCGCGGCCTTGTCGCTCAGGTACTTGGACGGGTCTTCCTTGGCATTGAGCTTGGGCGGGCACTTGGCCATGCCGGCACGTTCCAGGCGGGCCATCACGTCGTCCATCTCTTCAGCCAAGGTGTCCATGGCCTTCTGCGGCGTCATCTCGCCCGTGACCGCTTGCGCCACGTTCTTCCACCACAGCTGCGCCAGCTTGGGGTAGTCGGGCACGTTGCCGCCGGTGGGCGTCCAGGCCACACGCGCGGGGCTGCGGTAGAACTCCACCAGGCCCCCGAGTTTGGGCGCCAGGTCGGTCATGGCCTGGCTCTGGATGTCGCTGTCGCGGATCGGCGTGAGACCGGTGATGGTCTTCTTCAGGCTCACCGTCTTGCTGGTGATGAACTGCGCGTAAAGCCACGCCGCTGCCGTCTTGTCGGCCGGATGGTCGGCAAAGAAGGTCCAGCTGCCCACGTCCTGGTAGCCGTTCTGCATGCCCTGCTTCCAGTACGGGCCATTGGGGCCAGGCGCCATTCTCCATTTGGGCGTGCCGTCTTCATTGACCACCGGCAGGCCCTTCTTGGTCATGTCGGCGGTGAAGGCCGTGTACCAGAAGATCTGCTGCGCGATCTGGCCTTGCGCGGGCACCGGGCCGGCTTCGCCGAAGGTCATGCCGGTGGCTTCTTTGGGCGCGTATTTTTTCATCCAGTCGACGTACTTCGTCAGCGCATACACGGCCGCCGGCGAATTGGTGGCGCCACCGCGCGATACCGATGCGCCCAGCGGCGTGCAACCGTCGGCGCTGGTGCGAATGCCCCATTCATCGACCGGCTTGCCGTTGGGGATGCCGATGTCTGCCGTGCCGGCCATGCTCAGCCATGCGTCGGTGAAGCGCCAACCCAGCGACGGGTCCTTCTTGCCGTAGTCCATGTGACCGTAGATGGGCTTGCCGTCGATCTCTTTCACGTCGT
>JAYSYB010000576.1:0-8874 GCA_043716775.1 Rubrivivax sp. | reverse complement strand
GGCCGTGGACAGTGACAGGCCCATGGCGTGACCGACTGAACACCCGCTGCGACGTTCAAAGCGCCAGGTCGTAGCGGATGAAGCCCTTGTTGACCGCGACGCGGTCATACAGCGCACGCGCCGCCGTGTTGCCGTTGTGCGTGAGCCAGTACAACCGTCCTGCACCGCGCTGCCGGCTGGCCGCGGCCACAGCGTCGATCAGCGCCGCGCCCGCGCCACTGCCACGCGCGGCTTCGGCCACAAACAGGTCTTGCAGGTAGCAATCCTCGTTGGCCCAGGTGCTGGCGTGAAAGAGCGCGTGCACGATGCCGACCATCGCGTCGCCCCGCCACGCGGCCAGGCCAAGGAAACGCGGGTCGTGCAGCAGGCGGCGCCAGGCGGCGTCGTAGTCGGCATCTGCAATGTGGGTCTCGTAGAAAAGTTTGTAGCCGCGCGCCAGCGGTTCCCAGGCCGCGCGGTCGGCGGCCTGCAGGGCCTTGATCTCGGTCTTCATGGTGCTTCGCGCAGGCTTTGCATGTCGGCGGCCAGTGCGCTTTCGCCCCGCTCTTGCAAGCCCGCCTCGGTGCCCAGGCGGTCGGCGGTGCTGCGGTTCTGGCTGAGCTTGAACTTGCCCACCAACTCAACAATCGGCACTTCTATCATGACGATGGCGCGCAGCATCGTCTCAATGTAGTCGGCCGGCGCATCCACCATCGCCCACGGTGCGCGCTGGCCGGCTTCAAAGTGGCTGGTGAGCGCGTGCACCACGGCGCGCACGGCGTCTGGTGAGTCATGCACCTGCAGCGGGCCACGCGCCTGCACGGTGCTGTAGTTCCAGGTTGGCACCACCTTGCCATGCTCCTGCTTGGCGGGGTACCAGCCCGGGCTGATGTAACCCTGGGCGCCCTGGAACACCACCAAGGCCTGCGTTGGCCCTAACGCCCCCGCCGCCCCCGCCGCACTCGCCGCAGCCGACGTACTGGCCGCCAGGTCACGCCACACCGGGTTGGCGCGCGCGACGTGGCCGATGAGCGTGCCCTTGGCGCCGCGCTGCGCTTGCAGCAGGAAAGGAATCGGGTTGGCCACCAGACCCTGGATGCCATGCGTGATGAGCAGGCCGAGCGGGTGGGCGCTGATGAAACCGTGCAGCCTTTCGGGCCGCGTTTCTTCAAAGTGTTTGGGCAGGTACATGCGGCGGATTCTCAGGTGAGCGCGGGCAACTCGACGCGCACTTCACTGCGCACGGAATTGGCGATGTAGCACTCTTCGTGCGCCATGTGGTGCAGGCGCGCGACTTCCGTCCCGTCTGGAAGTTTGTCGCCGGCAAAGACAATGCGCGGGCGCAGCGTCACCAGGCTCATCCACAGCTTGCCCTGCGCGTTGGCCGTCATCACGCCGACGGCGCTGTCGCAGTAGTCGTCCACCACCCAACCCGCGCGCGCGGCAATGTCCAGAAACCACAGCATGTGGCAGCTGGAGATGGCGGCGACGAACGCCTCTTCCGGGTCAACCGCTTCAGCCACCGAAAATGGCACGCGCACCGACAGCGGTGACGACGATCCCGGCACCGTGATGCCACCGTCAAAGTGCCATTCATGGCCACGGCTGTAGCGTTTGTCGGTAAAGGCGGCGCCCTGGCGCTGCCAGTGAATCTGGGCGGTGTATTCGTGCATGGCAGGATGCTTGGGTGAGACGGAATCGACAGCATAAACACGTCGCGCCACGATAATTGCCGATTGCCCGCCCAAGGGCCACCAGGCTGTGCCATGTCCCTCGACCCCCACCCACAACCCCTTACTCGCCGCGACGCCGAAGTGCGGCGCCGCCGCACCTTTGCCATCATCAGCCACCCCGACGCCGGCAAGACCACGCTGACCGAAAAGCTGCTGCTCTTCAGCGGCGCGATCCAGATCGCCGGCAGCGTGAAGGCGCGAAAAGCCACCCGCCACGCCACATCGGACTGGATGGAAATTGAAAAGCAGCGCGGCATCTCGGTGGCGTCCAGCGTGATGCAGATGGAGTACCGCGACTGCGTCATCAACCTGCTGGACACCCCCGGCCACCAGGACTTCAGCGAAGACACCTACCGCGTGCTGACGGCGGTGGACGCAGCGCTGATGGTGATTGACGCGGCCAACGGCGTGGAGCCGCAAACGCGCCGCCTGCTGCAGGTCTGCCGTGCGCGCAACACGCCGATCCTGACCTTCGTCAACAAGATGGACCGCGAGGTGAAAGACCCGCTGGTGCTGATGGACGAGATCGAACGTGAACTGGGCATGGAAGTCGTGCCCTTCACGTGGCCGGTGGGCATGGGCAAGGCCTTCCACGGCGTGATGGACCTGCGTGAAAAACAGATGCGCGTGTTCAGCCCGGGTGAAGACAGGGTTTCCGGAAAGCCGGGTGCAGAAGACGAGATTCTGTCCGGCCTGCACAACCCCGCCTACGCCGAGCGCTTCGGCATGCAATACGAACAAGCCGAAGGCGAGATCGAACTGCTGACCGATGCCGCGCCACCCTTCGACATGGCGGCCTTCCGCGCGGGCAAACAGACGCCGATGTTCTTCGGCTCGGCGGTCAACAACTTCGGCGTGCGCGAGGTGCTGGACGCACTCGTGGACCTGGCGCCGGCACCGGGCGAGCGCGCCGCCATCCAGCGCGTCGTGCAACCTGATGAGCCCAAGTTCACTGGCGTCGTGTTCAAGATCCAGGCCAACATGGACCCGGCGCACCGCGACCGCATCGCCTTCCTGCGTGTGGCCAGCGGCCACTTCGAACGTGGCATGCGGCTCAAGGTGAGCCGGTCGGGCAAGGAGATGCGGCCGAACACGGTGGTGTCCTTCCTGAGCCAGCGCCGCGAGCTGCTCGACGAAGCATTTGCCGGCGACATCATCGGCATACCTAACCACGGTGTTCTGCAGCTTGGCGACACCCTCACCGAAGGCGAAAACCTGCAGTTCACCGGCCTGCCATTTTTTGCGCCCGAGATGTTCCGCAGCGTTGAAGTGGCCGACCCGCTGCGCACCAAGCAGTTGCGCGCGGGGCTGACGCAACTGGGCGAAGAAGGCGCCATCCAGGTCTTCCGCCCGGTCTCTGGCAGCGTGCTGCTGCTGGGCGCCGTGGGCCAGCTGCAGTTTGAAGTGGTGGCGCACCGGCTGGAACATGAATACGGCTGCAAGGCGCGCATCCTGCCAGCGCGCTACAACGTGGCGCGCTGGGTCACCTGCGACCTGCCGGAAGGCGTGGCGGCCAGCGAAAAGGAACTGCAGCGCTTCATCGACGGCAACGCCCACCGCGTCGCGCTGGACGCGGTGGACGCGCCCACCGTGCTGCTGGAATATGCCGGCGAGCTGCGTGCGATGCAGGAGAACTGGCCGAAGATCAAGTTCCACGCGCTGCGGGAACACGCGGGGCTGGTGTTTCAGAAGCAGCTGGAGGGGTAGACCGAGCAGGCGTGCAACGGGGACCCGTCGGGGAACGGAGCCTATCGGTCCAAAAAGCCCAGCAACTGGCCCTTCAGCAGGGGAACGCTCTCAGTAACGACAAGCCAGAGCGTGGCGTTATCCAGTGTGAGGTAGCTGTGCGCCAAGCGGTTGCGCGTGCCGATGATCTCGCGCCAGGCGATCTCGGGCATCAAAGAGCGCACAGACTCCAGCACCTTCAGCGCCGCGACGCCGATCAACTCGATGTTGCGCAGCGTCGCGTGATAGCGCATGCCGTCAGCGAGGAGCCTGCCAGGTCGAAGGCGGCGGTGTACTGAAGAACTTGATCGCAGAACTCCAGCATGTCGCGGAGAAAAAGCGCGTCGTCGCGCTCAGGCAATGGCGATTGCGTCACGTTCGACATAGGGTCTAAGTTGAGGCCGAAGGGCAGTCTCGGTGACCAGATCAACGGGCCGACCCAACAGGTCCTCAAGGTAGAACTGCACGCCGAAGAAGGCTGCTGGCGTCGGCGGCTGGTCGAAGCCCACGAGGATGTCGATGTCGCTGTCCTCACGCGCCGTGCCGCGCGCCAAACTGCCAAAGAGCGCCAGCCGGCGTACGCCGAAGCGCTGCGCGAGCACGGGCTTGTGCTGCGTCAACTGGGCGAGCGTCTGGTCACGGTCCATGCGCACATCATGCCGCAACGTGGCGGCCGCCGGTGACGCTTCACGCCGGTGCTCCACCCGCTTCCGGGCTGAGGTCGAGCGACTGCTGCGCGGGCGATGTTGCTGGCAATGTGGCCGGCGCATGCCCTGCGGGAAAGAAGACACCTTCGCCGCGCAGATCGGCTTCGGAGATCAAGGGTCCGGCGCAAATGCGTTCAAGCAGTGCGGCAGCCTGCGGTTCCAGCTCGACCAGCAGGCCCAGCACATTGAGCACGTTGAGCAACTCGGTGGTGTACTCGGCCAGCCAGGAGTCGGGCTGAATATCGCCCAGCGGCGAAGGCTTGCGGCGGTCGCCGATCATCGGGCGTTCGCGGTCCTTCTTGCGGTAGCTGAACCATTGCACCAGCACCTGCTTGCCCGACACCTGGTAGTGCCACACGGCTGGCGGCACGGGCTCGATGAAGCCACGGCCCACCATCAGGCGCTGTTTGTCGGCGTCATAGGACAGTGTGTCGGGCATGCCTTCGGCGGCGGTCGGGATGGCGCCTGTTGCGGGCACCTGTGGGCGGCGGCCGGTGGGCAAACGCGGGGCACCCGCTGGGCGGCCTGCGGTCGCGTCCACGAATCGTTCGCCAAAGGTGTGCAGCCAGACGATGCGGCGGCCGAGTTCGACGGCCTCCGCGAAAACGTCGCCGCTGGAGGTGAGCGGAATGCGCAGGCCAGGCGTAGCCAGGTCACTGCGGAATCGTTCGATGTAGGCCGGGTGCGCGGCTATGGCTGCGATGTAGGCGAACAGGTCTTCGGCGCCGACGGGTTGGCCGTAGCTAACGGTCAAATGGGCCAGTAGGGTTGGGCGTAGGTTCGGGCGGGTGGCTTCCGCGTCCGCCCAGAGCGGGAAAGCACGGCCGCCAAAGGAGCCTTTGTAGTGATGCAGGTCAGGGATCAATCCGGTCAAAGTCAAGGCAGGTCCAGCCGTCGGCGATTCAGCCGTGAACGCTGTCAGGAAGACCTGCCGAGAAGCGAGGCCTTGCCACAGTTTGGGATTGGGTTGATTGAGCAGTCGAACATCGGGCAGGACCCACTGACGATCAAATGATCGGAAGCCATAAGCGATAGGATTCTCGGCAGCATCGACCTCATCCGCGACGCTCACCGGGCGAAATGCGAAGCCCGTCAATGCTTCGGGAGAAAGCTTGTTGACGTGCTTGTCGCCAGGCAAACCATTCCGCATATGCGGATGAAACAGCCGCTCCTTGTCCGCCGCCGACGCTCTTATCAGCACCGCCCAACGTCGTCGCAAAGACTCCGCATCCGGCGCGATCACCCAGGTCCGACCCGGCATCACGCCCGAGCCGTTGTAGACGAAGAAATCCTCAAGTCTCGGGAACGCAGCCCAGGCCCCGACTGACGCCGGCAAGAACGGCGCACGCCCCTCGCGCGGGCAATCCACCCACCCCGGCGCATCCAGCGCCAGTGCCGCCAGCGCCTCGAACTTGCCGTTGCGGTGCCCCTTCGGCAAGGCGCGCCACCGCACTTGGGCCAGCTCAGCCTTCGCCCCATGGCCAAAGCGCGTGGCGATCACGATGCACACCGGCTGCTGCACGGCCTGGAAGATGCGCGTCGCAACCTCTGGTTGATGGCCTTCAGGCGAACAGTCGATGACCCAGATTTCGTGGCAGCGTTCTCGCAGGTCCTGCCGCATGCGCTCGAAGCCCGGGCCGCTGAGAAAGCCGGCGACGGTGATGTAGGCGACGATGCCGCTGCCACTGCGACTAACACCCCCTGGCGCTTGCCCGGGCAGGTCTTCAAACACCTTGCGGCTGGCCCAACGCCAGAAGTACACGTACAGGTTGCGCAGGTGTTTGGCGTGCGCGCCCAGGCGCCATTCCGGCAGTGGTTGCCAGTCGTCCAGCGGCGCGTACTCGCCCTTCTGGCGGTTGGCGCCTTCCACCCAACCGCCCATGCCTTTGGCCTTGTCTTTGTAGGGCGGGTTGCCGATGACCACGGTGATGGGTTGTTCGCGCTTGACGCGGTTGGCGGCCTTGCGCTGCTGGCCTATTGCCGCCGTGAAACCGGGGAAGCTCCCGCCGTCGTCATGGGGGTTGCTCAGCGTGTCGGTCACGTACATGCGCGGCACGGCCTTGGGCATGGCACCGGTCAGCGCCACCACTTCGGCCAGCAAGCGCAGCTGGGCCACGGCGAAGGGCCCCAGTTGCAGCTCGAAGGCCACCAGCCGTTTCAGCGCCGACTCGATACCGGCCGGCACCGCGCCTTCGCCTTCGTCGTCGCGAATGCGGGCCGCCAGGTGGCGCAGCACACCCAGCACGAAAGTGCCGGTGCCTGTGGCCGGGTCCGCGACCGTCACGCTGTCGGCGGCCAGGCCACGCGGCAGGTTGAAGCCAGGGCGCTTGAGCGCCTGGTCCACCAGGGCCACCATCGCACCCACCACCTCGGGCGGCGTGTAGTACGACCCCGTCTGCTTGCGCAGCGTGTTGTCGTAGATCTCCAAAAAGTCTTCGTAGAAGTACAGCCAGGCATCGGCTTTGCCTTTGCTCACCGTGGGCCAGTCCACAGCGTCTAGCACACGCTCCAGCGTGCTGAGTGCGGTGTTCAGCGCCCGGCGTGTGTCCTGGTTGTCGGTCAGCAGCTGAAGCGCGGCGCCGATCAGAGAGGCCGAGTCTTTCAAGCCCTCGGCCACCTTGTGCAGGTCGTTGCCTATTGCGATGCCGCGCGCCCGCGCGATGAGCAGACCGAAGGTGACCGCCTGGGCATAGCCGTCTGCAAACTGTTCGTCGCTGGCCTGCGGAAAGAGCAGCCCGCGCCAGTCGTGGGCCAGCGTCGTCAGCGCTTCGGTCTTGCGCTCCAGCGCTTCGATCACCTCGTCGCGCAACAGCCTGCAAAGCCGGGCCGTCACCTCGGCCAGTTCCTTGGCCGAGCGCGGCGCAATGGGCTGCCACTGCAGGAAGAAGTCGAACAGCGCCAAGAGCCCGGGGCCCGCACCGAGCGCCGCGCCCGAGGTCTCGACGTCGCCTTCCAGGCGCACCACCGCTGTGGCCAGTTCACCGCTGCGCCACAGGCTGAATTCATTGCCGTCGCTGTAGATCAGGTTCGGCAATGACTGCAGCCGCTGCCACTGCGCCTTGTCGTGCCCCGTCTTGAAGCGGCGCGGGTCGCCGCCTTTGCCTGGCGCCTTGAGCTCGATGAAGCCCACCAACGCGCCGCCCACCGTGACGGCATAGTCCGGCCGTGTCTTGAGGTCTGCGATGGAAGACTCGCCCACTGCCACCACCGCGCCGGGCTTGAACCCGCACAACAGCGCCAGCTGCTGCAGCAGGTTCTCGAACGGGCCCCGCAATTGGTCCTCCGGCTCACCGGTCGCCGCCGGATTCGAGAGTCGAGCGGTCGCGGTTTTGCCGAATGTGGACACGGCCTGTGCAATCGCTTTGTCGTTCACCGGGCTCCTTCGCATGACTGATGATGAGGATAACCAACGGGGGCCGCCTCGCGAGCTCCCGGCCGCGCAGCAGGGCAGGATGAGAGTCGGGTGGCATGCGCTGAGAGAACGTGCCGGGTGGGTGTTGCAGCAACAGCTCAAAGGGTGGGCGGCGCCTGATTTGCACCCGACGCAGCTCCGGGGCGGGGGTGGACAGCCCGTCTTTATCACAGTAATATTTCGACTATTACCAGGAGTCGTTCCATGACCATGACTGTCAAACTAGACGCCCAGATGGAGCAACACTTGCGTCTGCGCAGCGCAGCCCTCGGTCGCCCGGCGGGCGACATCATCCGCGAAGCATTGCAAGCCTGGCTCGCCCAAACGCCCGACGCCGCGCCTTCGGCCTTTGCGCTCGGCAGCGGCCTCTTCGGCCGTCACGGCGGCGCGCCGGATCTGGCCAGCAGCCGCAAGCGCGCCGTGGCCGATGCGTGGGCCGGCAAACATGCGCAGCGCGGCTGACCTGGCATGGCCACCCGCTCGGCCGCCCGCACGGCCACACCCCTCAGCGTGGCCGAGCCTTCACCGCGGTTCATCGTCGTCGGCCGCGTGCTGGTGGACAGCGGCCCGCTGATCGCACTCTTCAACGCCGCCGACCGCTGGCACGCGCCCGTGCTGCTGTGGCTGCAGGCGCACCCGCAGGCCCAACTCATCAGCACCTGGCCGGTGGCGACCGAGGTATGCGCGTTGCTGGCACGGCGCATCGCAAATGAAGCCGCATTCGACTTCTTGCGCTGGGCGCAGCGCGGTGCCTTGGTCTTCGACCGTGCCGACGACAACTCGCTGCCGGAAGTGCTGCGCATCAGCGAACGTTTTGCAGACCTGCCATTCGACCTGGCCGATGCGTCCATCGCCGAAGCGGCGGCGCGGCTGAAGCTGAAGCACATCCTGAGCATCGACGCCGACTTCGATGTCTACCGCGACCGCGCTGGCAAGCCGCTGCTCAACTTGCTGAAACGGTAGCCGGCCGCTGCGGATAATCCCGCCCATGCAGGCCCGCATCCCGCCCACTCCGCCCCTCCCGCCGACTGCGCCTACGCAGGCGCCCGGCCGCCTGGCGCCGTATCTGGATCTCATCCGCTGGAACCGCCCCGCCGGATGGCTGCTGCTGCTGTGGCCCACGCTCAGCGCGCTATGGATCGCGGCGGATGGCTTCCCCGGCTGGCATTTGCTGATCGTTTTCGTGGCCGGCACCATCCTCAGGCGCAGCGCCGGCTGCTGCATCAACGACGTGGCTGACAAGGACTTCGACCAGCATGTAAAACGCACCGCGCAGCGGCCGGTGACACGCGGTGCGGTGTCGGTGCGCGCGGCGCTG
>JAYSYB010000575.1:0-8930 GCA_043716775.1 Rubrivivax sp. | reverse complement strand
GGGCAGTTGCGATTGGTGGGCGCCGACGCGGCCAAGGCACTGGAAAGCCTGGTGCCGGTGGACGTGCTGGACCTGGGTGTGGGCAAGCAGCGCTACGCGTTTTTCACCAACAGCAGCGGCGGCTTGCTCGACGACCTGATGATCGTCAAGCCCGAGTCCGGCGCGGGCTTTGGTGAGCTCTTCCTGGTCGTCAACGCGGGCTGCAAGGCCGCCGACATCAAACACCTGCAAACCCACATCGGCCACCGCTGCCAAGTGGTGCCCATGCCCGAACGCGCGCTGCTGGCGCTGCAGGGCCCAAAGGCCGTTGATGCGCTGGCCCGGCTGAACCCGGCGGTGGCCGCGATGACCTTCATGACGGGTGGCGTCTTCGGCCTGAACGACGCACGTTGTTTCGTCACCCGTTCGGGCTACACCGGTGAAGACGGCTTCGAGATCTCGGTGCCCGCAGAAGCCGCCGTCGCACTGGCCGAAGCGCTGCTCGCACAACCCGAAGTCAAGCCCGCCGGACTTGGCGCGCGCGACACGCTGCGCCTGGAAGCCGGCCTGTGTCTGTACGGCCACGACATCGACGAAACCACCAGCCCCGTGGAAGCCGGCCTGAGCTGGGCGATTCAGAAGGTGCGGCGCCCCGGTGGCGCGCGCGCAGGCGGCTACCCGGGCGCGGCCGTCATCGAAAAACATCTGGGTGCCGGTGCGCCCAGCAAACGCGTCGGCCTGGTCGGCCTGGAGCGTGTGCCGGTGCGCGAAGGCTCGCAGGTGTTGGACGCGCACGGCCACAAGCTCGGCACCATCACCAGCGGTACGCTGGCGCCCACCGTCAACCAGTGCGTGGCGATGGCCTACCTGCCCATCAACCACACGCAACCGCAGCACGAGGTGTACGCCGAAGTGCGTGGCAAGCGCGTGCCGATGCGCGTCGTACCGATGCCGTTTCACCCTCACCGCTACAAGCGTTGAACAATCCAACACAACAGGAGCTTGCCGATGACAACCATGTACACCCCCGACCACGAGTGGATCAACATCGAAAACCACGAAGCCGCCGTTGTCGGCATCACGCACCACGCGCAGGACGCGCTCGGGGACGTGGTCTTTGTCGATCTGCCCGAAGTCGGCCGAACCTACAACAAGGGTGAGATCGCGGGCGTGGTGGAGTCGGTGAAGGCTGCGGCGGACCTCTTCATGCCCGTCACCGGTGAGGTGGTGGAAGTGAACGAAGCGCTGCGCGCCGACCCCGCGCTTGCCAACACCGACCCACTCGGCCACGGCTGGTTCTTCAAGGTGCACATCACGAAGATGGAAGAGTTTGACCAGCTGATGGATCCGCCAGCCTACGACAAGCTGCTGAAGACGATCTGAACCCTTGCCCGGAATTCGCCCCATGTTGATGTCTGCCCTGAAGCCGCTTGGTGAGCTTGAAAACGCCACCGAATTTGCCGCCCGCCACATCGGGCCTTACCTCGATGATGAGCGGCATATGCTCAGCGTCATTGGCGCTGCCAGCCGGCGCGCGCTGATCGAGACCATCGTGCCGCGCAGCATCGCGCGCAGCAAACCGATGGCCCTGCCGGCACCGCTGAGCGAAGCGCAGGCCCTGGCCGAACTGAAAGCGCTGGCGTCGAAGAACGTGCTGCTGAAGAGCTTCATCGGCCAGGGTTACCACGGCACGCACACGCCCGGCGTCATCCTGCGCAACATCCTGGAGAACCCGGCCTGGTACACGGCCTACACGCCCTACCAGGCCGAGATCAGCCAGGGCCGCATGGAAGCACTCATCAACTTCCAGACCATGGTCTGTGATCTGACGGGCATGGCGATCGCCAATGCGTCGATGCTCGACGAAGCCACTGCCGCGGCAGAAGCCATGACACTGGCCAAGCGCAGCGTGAAGAGCAAGAGCAACACCTTCGTCGTCGCCGGTGACTGCCACCCGCAGACCATTGAGGTCATCCAGACCCGCGCCGCACCGCTTAAGCTCAAGGTGGTGCTGGCCAATTCCGCCCAAGAATGGGACGAGCTGATCGCCACTGGCGACTACTTCGCCGTGCTGGTGCAGATGCCCACCACCGACGGCAGCATCCACGACGTGCGCGCAGACGCCGCACGCATCCACGCCCACCACGCCGCTTTCATCGTGGCAGCCGACCTGCTGGCGCTGACGCTGATCACCCCGCCCGGTGAACTGGGCGCCGACATCGCGCTGGGCACCACGCAGCGCTTCGGCGTGCCGATGGCTGCCGGCGGCCCGCACGCCGCTTACCTGGCCTGCCGAGACGAGTACAAGCGCAGCCTGCCCGGCCGCCTGGTGGGCGTGAGCGTGGACGTGCACGGCGCGCCGGCCTACAGGCTGGCGCTGCAAACGCGTGAACAGCACATCCGCCGCGAGAAGGCCACCAGCAACATCTGCACCGCGCAGGTGCTGCTGGCGGTGATGGCCAGCATGTACGCCGTCTATCACGGGCCTGCGGGCCTGAAGCGCATCGCGCAGCGCGTGGCCAGCTACACCGCAGTGCTGGCACAAGGGCTGCGCGACATGGGCTTGAAGGTGCGCAACGTGTCGGCCTTTGATGCACTGTGCATCGACACCGGCGCGGAAACCGCAGCAGCAGCCGCACGCGCCGTCGCAGCCGGCATGAACCTGCGCCGCTTCCCGGAGTGGGGCGACACGATGACCGGCATCGCGCTGGACGAAACCACCACGCGCGACGACATCCGCGCGCTTTGGGCGTTATTCGCAAAATCCGGCCAGGCGTTGCCCGATATGGCGGCCTTCGAGAAGGGCATCGAGCCGATGATCCCCGAGGGCCTGCGCCGCACGAGCCCTTTCCTGACGCACGCGGTGTTCAACAGCCACCACAGCGAAACGGAAATGCTGCGCTACATCCGCAGCCTGAGCGACAAGGACCTGGCGCTCGACCGCAGCATGATCCCGCTGGGCAGTTGCACCATGAAGCTCAATGCCACCAGCGAGATGATCCCCATCACCTGGCCCGAATTTGCGCACATGCACCCGTTTGCGCCACAGGAGCAGCTGGCGGGCTACTGGGCCATGAACGAGCAGCTCTGTGCCTGGCTGGCGCAGGCCACGGGCTATGCCGGTGTGAGCCTGCAACCCAATGCCGGCAGCCAGGGTGAGTACGCCGGGCTGCTGGTCATCAAGGCTTTCCACGAAAGCCGTGGTGACGCGCAAAGGAACATCTGCCTGATCCCCGAAAGTGCGCACGGCACCAACCCGGCCAGCGCGCAGATGGTGGGCATGACCGTAGTCGTGACGAAGTGCGACGCGATGGGCAACATCGACATGGACGACCTCAAGGCAAAGTGTGAAAAACATAGCGCAGAGTTGGCCGCCGTCATGATCACCTACCCCAGCACACACGGCGTCTTTGAGGTGCGGGTGAAGGAGCTCTGCGCGCTCGTGCACCAGCACGGCGGGCGGGTGTATGTGGACGGCGCCAACATGAACGCGCTCGTCGGCGTGGCCGCACCCGGTGAATTCGGTGGCGATGTCAGCCACCTCAATCTGCACAAGACCTTTTGCATCCCGCACGGTGGCGGCGGCCCTGGCGTCGGGCCGGTGGCAGTGGTGGCGGACCTGGTGCCGTTTCTGCCCGCACACCGCACGGCGGGGTTGGGTAACCCGCAAAGCGTGGGGGCGGTGAGTGCGGCGCCGCTGGGCAACGCCGGTGTTCTGCCCATCAGCTGGATGTACTGCCGCATGATGGGTGCCGACGGCCTGCGCGACGCCACCGAGGTCGCGATCCTCAGCGCCAATTACATCGCCGCGCGGCTGGCCGACCACTTCCCCGTGCTCTACAGCGGCGGCAACGCACAGCTCAAGGGTGGCGGCGTTGCGCACGAATGCATCCTCGACCTGCGGCCGTTGAAGGACAGCAGCGGCATCGGCGCCGAAGACGTGGCCAAGCGTCTGATCGACTACGGCTTCCACGCGCCCACGCTCAGCTTTCCGGTTGCCGGCACGCTGATGGTGGAGCCGACCGAAAGTGAACCGCTGGCTGAGCTGGACCGTTTCTGCGACGCGATGATCGCCATCCGGCACGAGATTGCGCAGGTTGAAAGCGGCGCCTGGCCGAAGGACGACAACCCGTTGAAGAACGCGCCGCACACGGCTGCCGCACTGCTGAAGGCCGATTGGCCGCATGCCTATTCTCGTGAAGCGGCAGCCTTCCCGGTGCCCAGCCTGCGCCGACAGAAGTACTGGTCGCCGGTGGGGAGGGTGGACAACGTTTATGGCGACCGCAACCTGTTCTGCAGTTGCGTGCCACTCAGCGCGTTCAGCGAATTCAGCGACCACGACGACTGACCCCTCATGGCCGTTTCCGCCTTCGACCTTTTCAAGATCGGCATCGGCCCCAGCAGCAGCCACACCGTCGGCCCCATGCGCGCATCGCGGCTCTTTGTGCGGCATTTGCAGCACGACGGTCTGCTGGCCGGGACGGCGCGCGTGCAGAGTCATCTCTACGGTTCACTCGGCGCCACCGGCAAGGGCCACGGCAGCGACAAGGCGGTGCTGCTGGGCCTGTGCGGGCACGAGCCCGACACCGTGGATGTCGATGCCGTTCCGGCGCTGCTGGCGGCGATGCGCACGCTGGGTCGGCTGCAACTCCTGGGCTCGCACGAAATTGGTTTTGCCGAGAAGGACGACTTGAAGTTCTATCGTCGTGAAACACTGCCCTTCCACGCCAACGGCATGCGCTTCATCGCCTTCGACGCCGCGGGCGCAGCGCTTTGCAACAAGGCCTACTACTCGGTCGGCGGCGGCTTCGTCGTCGGCGAAGAAGTGGCGGCAGACGGCACCAGGCAGAAAGTCATCGCACCCGACACCACGCTGCTGCCGCACCCCTTCCACAGCGGCGATGAGTTGCTGATGCAAACGCGGGAAGTCAGTGGCAACAGCCCAGGAACCATTGCCGAAGTCATGCGCCGCAACGAAAGGCACTGGCGCACCGACGCCGAGATCGACGCCGGTTTGCTGAAGATCTGGCGCGTGATGCAGGACTGCGTCGAACGCGGCTGCGCCACCGACGGCATCCTGCCCGGGGGCTTCAAGGTCAAGCGCCGCGCGGCGCCGTTGTACCGCGCGCTCATCGCCAACCCCGAAGCCGCGCTTCGTGATCCGCTTCAAGTCATGGACTGGGTCAACCTCTACGCCCTGGCCGTCAACGAGGAAAACGCCGCTGGTGGGCGGGTGGTGACTGCACCCACCAACGGCGCGGCCGGCATCGTGCCAGCCGTGCTGCACTACTACACGCGCTTCGTGCACCACTCCAACGACAGGGGCGTGGTCGACTTTCTGTTGACGGCCGCCGCCATCGGCCTGCTCTACAAGGAAAACGCCAGCATCAGCGGCGCCGAGGTCGGCTGCCAGGGCGAAGTGGGCGTCGCTTGCAGCATGGCGGCCGGCGCCTTGTGCGCAGTGATGGGCGGCACGCCGGAGCAGGTGGAAAACGCCGCCGAGATCGGCATGGAGCACCACCTGGGCCTGACCTGCGATCCGGTGGGCGGTCTGGTGCAAATCCCCTGCATCGAACGCAACGCCATCGCGTCGGTCAAGGCCATCAACGCCGCGCGCATGGCACTGCGCGGCGACGGCACGCACTTCGTCAGCCTGGACCAGGTGATCAAGACGATGCGGGAGACAGGGGCGGACATGATGACCAAGTACAAGGAAACAGCGCGGGGCGGGCTGGCGGTGAACATCGTCGAATGCTGATCAAGGGCTGCACGACTCTGGGCTCAAGAGCGCCGCGCAGCGGCCGATAACGCAGAAGTGCCGGTACCTGACTGGCCCCGACCGCGTATCCCTGCCGCCCATGCCTGACCTGCCCCCATCCAAGCGCCTGCGCCTGAAATTTGCCGCCATCGGCACTGTCGGCGCGGCCATGGTTCTGCTGCCGCTGGCGCAGGTGCTGCGCTACCAGGCCGCAGACCTGGAAGCGATGGTGGCCGAACGCACCACACTGGACCCGCTGGCCCACGCGGTGGCCGTGCAGCGCGGCCTGCTGGGTCACCGCGATGTGGCTGAGCGTGTGTTGCGCGGCCGGCTGCAACTGGAAGCCGAACGCCGCTTGCGCAAGGCCGAAGTGGACGATGCCTTGTGGGCCTTGCAAGGCACACTGTCGGCCGGTTTCTGGGCCAAGGCGCTGCGCGAGTCGGACGCACTGACTCAGGATTGGCGCCTGCTGGCCGGCCGTGTGGCAATGCGGCAGGTGCAGGTGGCAGACAACCTGGCTGGTCACCAGTTGCTGCTGGAGCAGGCGGTGCAGGTGATGGACCTGGTCAGCGCAGCGGCCCCCGCGGTTTCATCCACCCTTTCGCCTATTCAGGCGCGGACACCCGGCGCCCTGCCCCTGCCGCAGCTGGCTGCGCTGGAACGCGCGCTGCAGGCCCGCGATGCGGAACTGGCCGCGCGCAGTGCCGCACTGCGTGAACAACAGGCGCTGTTGAAGCTGGCGGTCTCAGGCGTCGCCCTGTTCGCGCTGGCGGTGGCACTGTGGGCCAGGCGCTTGACGGCGCCGGGCGGCGCCACGCCGCCGACCGACGGGGTGGGCCACACCCGACGCAGTCGTGGCCGGCGCAGCGCCGACACGGAAGACGCCAAGGCCGCGCCGGCGCCGCAGACCATGTCACATCAAGTCCTGCAACGCCTGCGCGAAGCCGGCGCGAAGGTTGCGGCCGAAGCGCAGGGCCCGCAGCCACCGCCGGCTTGAGCCGGGCTCATCAGCACAGCGCGGCGTGAAATCGCCGCTGCGCCAATGCCCGCCGTACAGGTCCTTCCGGACCTGCACGCGCGGGCTCAGTCCCTGTCGGCTGGCATCGGCAACGGGCCTGCCGCACTGCCTGCCAGAACATCTGCAAGTCCCTCTGGAGCGCCGCCCTTAGCAGGCACCACTTTCGCTTTTCGGCCGCGTGCCAGGTAGCTGTACAGCACCGGCACCACCACCAGCGTGAGCAGCGTGCTGGTGATGATGCCGCCGATGATCGCGCGGCCCATCGGGGCCTGGATCTCGCCGCCTTCGTTGAAGGCCAGCGCCAGCGGCAGCATGCCGAAGACCATCGCCATCGTCGTCATGATGATCGGCCGCATGCGGATCAAACCGGCTTGCAGCAGTGCGTCGGCCATGCTGGCCCCGGCCTTGCGCGCATGGTTGGCAAAATCCACCAGCAGGATGGCGTTCTTCGTCACCAGGCCCATCAGCATGACGAGGCCGATCATGCTGAAGATGTTGAGCGTGCTGCGCCACAGCAGCAGCGCCAGCATCACGCCAATGAGCGCGAGTGGAAGGCTGGCCATGATCGCAATCGGCTGCAGGAAGCTGCCGAACTGGCTCGCCAGCACGATGTAGATGAAGATCACCGCCAGCGCCATCGCGGCCAAGAGGCCGTTGAAGGCTTCGGCCTGCTGCTGCATCTGGCCGCCGACGTCGAAGCTGTATCCGGGCGGCAAGTTGGTTTCCTTGATGAGCTTCTGCACATCGTCGCCCACCTCGCCCGGGCTGCGACCCTGCACGCCAGCAAACACGGCTTCGCGGCGCTGCAGATTCTGGCGTCGGATGATCTCGGGGTTGAACACGGTCTCGATGGTGGCCACGTTGTCCAGGCTGATCGGCGTGCCGTCCTTCGCGAAGGCCACCGGCAGGCCGCGCAGCTGTTCAATGCGCTGTCGTTCGGATTCATTCAAGCGCAGCACCACATCGACTTGATCGCCGTCAGGAGTCGTCCAGGTGGTGGCGGTTTCGCCGCTGATGTAAGCGCGCAGGCTGCTGGCCACTTGAGGCGCGGTCAGCCCCAGTTCACGCACGGCACCGGGCTTCAAGCGCACCGCGTAGGCGGGCAGGCCAGGCTTGACGCTGGACTCGACATCCACCGCGCCGGGAATCTTCTTCACTTGCTCGGCAAATGCATCCGCCACCTTGGCCAGGCCTTCGGCGTCGTTGCCCAGGATCGCGACGTAGATCGGCCGGTTGAAGCCCACGCTGGCATCGGTGCCGGGCACCTTGGCGATCATCGTGCGCATGGCTTCTTCAACCTGCTTCTGGCTGCGGTTGCGGTCTCGCCTGGGCTTGAGCGAGATGTTGAGCCAGGCCTGGTTCCGCTGCCCCGCACCCCCGACCCAGGTGGCGACGTTTTCAATTTCCGGCAGCGTGCCGATGATCTCTTCAACCTGCCGCACCTTGGCATCGGTGCGTTCCAGGCTGCTGCCCACCGGCATGCGCAAGGCCAGTTGCGTGAAGCCCTGGTCGGTCTCGGGCACGAACTCACTGCCCACCAGGGGCGCCAGGCCGAGCGCAATGACGAAGCTGAGCACACCGCCACCCACGACTACACCGCGCGGCGTGATCGTCGCACTGCGAAAGCGCCGCGGGCTGGCCTTGTCGCGCTTTGTGTCGGCCGCAAAACTATGACCGTAGGCGGGCAGCCAGACGCGCCAGCGGCGGTCGGAAAAGATCCAGCGGATGGCGCGTTCGTACGCACCGTGCAGCACGTCCATGGCGCGGTCTGTCGCGCGAATGGCGTGGCCAATGCCCCAAACCTTCTTGAGATACGCGCTGGGCGGGTCGGCCCACACCGCACTGAGCATCGGGTCGAGCGTGAAGCTCACGAACAGGCTCACCAACACTGCCACGACCACCGTGATGCCGAAGGGGTAGAAGAACTTGCCGATGATGCCGCCCATGAAAGCGACCGGCACAAACACGGCGCAGATGGCGAAGGTGGTGGCCATCACCGCCATGCCGATCTCGTCGGTGCCGCGCTGCGCGGCCTCGCGGTGGCCGAGCCCGAGGTGCACGTGGCGCACGATGTTCTCGCGCACCACGATCGCGTCGTCGATCAGGAGGCCGATGCACAGGCTCAAGGCCATCATCGTCATGAAATTAAGAGTGAAGCCGAACAGGTAGACCGCG